>DAOTTT010000134.1:0-11688 GCA_034437635.1 Anaerolineae bacterium
ATTTGATTATACCATACAATAACTGGTAGAACCGATGTTACACCACTACCAGAGGTAGTGGCTTCTTAATGTCAGAGTGAACTTTGTCACGATCATATCGTGACATTTTTCACTAGATTTTGTCAAGCACTTATGTATCAAATCTGTTCATTATGGCCGGATGTTGTATCATCAATACCCAGCACATGGTATTCATTTCAAAAGGACAGCTCATGCCCAGAGCATTAATTAGTGTATATGACAAAACCAATATTGTAGAATTTGCAACTGAACTGATTGCCCTTGGTTGGGATCTTGTCGCCAGTGGTGGCACCGAGCGCACCTTACGAGAAGCCGGGTTGACTGTCACCCCGGTTGAGAGTCTCACCGGTATGCCGGAGATGTTAGGGGGGCGCGTTAAGACCTTACACCCCGCCATCCATGCTGGTATTCTTGCACGCGCATCACAAGAAGACATCAACGACCTGAATGACAACGGCTTTGCGCCGATCAAACTCGTGATCTGCAATCTCTATCCCTTCCGCGAGACAGTCGCCAAAGTCGGCACAACATTACAAGATGCCATCGAGCAAATTGACATTGGCGGCGTGACATTACTACGGGCTGCCGCTAAAAACTTTTTCCATGTCACTGTCGTGAGCAATCCAGCGGATTACACTAAGGTTTTGGCATCGCTCAAGGCTAGCGGCGATGTTGATCTCGCGCTCAAGCGGGCACTAGCTGTCAAAACTTTTGCCTTGACCAAAGATTACGACACAGCCATTCATGCTTACTTGGTAGAAGGCACACAGCCCGGCATGACCGCCATTGTGGAAGATCTCCCCGCCCAGCTTTCTATCGCTATACACCGTGTAGAAACCCTGCGTTATGGCGAAAACCCACATCAAGCCGCCGCCTTTTATAGCAGCAAAAGCAGCGAAGCCCCCTTCGGCGGGACATTACTCGGCGGCAAGCAACTATCTTATAACAACATTCTTGATCTTGACGCGGCATGGCGTACCGTCAGTATGTTTAGCGATCCAACCGTCGTGATCGTCAAGCATTTAACGCCTATCGGCATCGCCAGCGGCGAGACGTTAGCCGACGCTTACCCTCACGCGCTAGACTCGGACCCGGTTTCCGCATTTGGTGGTGTCATCGCCGTTAACCGCGCCGTCGATGATAGCTTTGTCGAGGTGCTCGGCTCGCTGTTTGTGGAGGCCATCGCCGCCCCCGGCTTTACCGAAACTGCACAAAATTTACTCGCCCAAAAGCGTAAGAACTGCCGTCTTCTGCGTGTGCCCCAACCCTATGATGGCGGCGAGCTTGAAATCCGCAACGTCCACAAAGGTATACTCGTTCAACGCGCCGACCTCCGCGACCCTGAAGGTACCCTGTTCACCACCGTCACCCAACGCGCACCGAGTGAGGTAGAACTCGAAGCCCTTAATTTTGCATGGAAAGCCGTGCAACACGTCAAATCTAACGCCATTGTACTCGCACATCCCAATACAACGGTTGGGGTCGGTGGCGGGTTACCTAGCCGCGTCGATGCTGTCAAACTGGCGGTTGAAAAGGCAGGCGACAAAGCTCAAGGCGCGGCGCTGGCCTCCGACGCATTCTTTCCCTTTGCGGACGGCATCGACGCCGCTGCCGCCGCTGGCATAACGGCAGTTATCCAGCCGGGCGGTTCTATTCGTGATAGCGAAGTCATCGAAGCAGCCAACCAACACGGCATCGCAATGGTCACGACGGGCACGCGCCACTTCCGCCATTAAACCCAAAACTTGATCTTGTCTACGGCATACGAGAATGCTATAATGCCGTCAAGTCAAGAAGCCACCGTAGCTCAATTGGCAGAGCATACGCTTCGTAAGCGTGAGGTTATGGGTTCAAGTCCCATCGGTGGCTCATCTCAAATTGCCCGCAGCGAATCAAGTTTGTTGCGGGTATTGTTATTTAGGAGCACAATATGGCCGATGATAACCGCCGCCCAGTGACCATTGCTGTAGCAGGGGGCACCGGCTCCGGCAAAACGACTATCTCCAACGCGCTATTAGAACGTGTCGGCGCACAATATATTGCCTACCTCCCCCAAGACTCATACTACAAAGCCCTAGCCGAACTACCCTTTGAACAACGCAAAGCCTTCAACTTTGACCACCCCGACGCACTCGATACCCCACTGCTCATTGACCACATCAAGAAATTACAGCAGTGGAAACCCGTCGCAATCCCAACATATGACTTTACCAACGACCGCCGCCTGGATGTTACAGAAGCCGTCGGGCCACAACCTGTTATTTTGGTAGAAGGCATCCTCATCTTTACAGAACGCAAACTGCGCGATCTGTTCGATGTGAAAATCTTTGTAGATACAGACCCCGACTTGCGCTTTATCCGCCGTCTACAACGCGACATCCGCGAGCGTGGCCGTACAACCGAGTCGGTGATCGCCCAATACTTAAACACCGTCCGCCCGATGCATCTCAAGTTTGTAGAGCCAAGCAAACGTTATGCCGATGTCATCATACCCGAAGGGGGCTTTAACACCGTCGCCATTGATATGGTCGCTGACCGCATCCGTAGTATGCTGGCATGGACGAAACAATTTCAACCTAACGCCAAGGATTGACGCTTAAAAATCAGCCGTGCTATACTTGGCAGTAAAGACTGTGACCGGGAAGAGTACGTAAGTTCCCTGGTGTAAGAGAGTGCAGGTCATCGGCTGTAAGCCTGCTCACCATAATTTACCGAACGTCACCCGCGAGTCGCCTGCTCGAACGCAACATGCCATTAAAGCAGGCCGGGAGCGCCCGTTATAGCGACTAAAGAGCGCATGGCATTACTGCCGTGAATCAAGGTGGTACCGCGAGTATTTCCACTCGTCCTTGAACAGCAAGGGCGGGTGTTTTTATTTTAGGAGGGTGAATGGCACAAAGATTGACGATAAGCAACGATACAAACGACTTTTACGATGCCATTGCGGAGTATTATCAATACTTCTTCCGCGATTGGGAAACCCAGCTTGACCGTGAAGGGCTTGGCCTCCGGGCGATCTTCCGCAATAAGGGCGTTCAACACATTTTGGATGCGTCTTGCGGGGCAGGCACCCAGGCGATCTCTTTAGCCAAACTCGGCTTTAAAGTCGTCGCCGCAGACCCTAGCGCCGGGATGCTCCAAAAAGCGCAGACATTCGCAGCCCAACATGGTGTAGACGATGCAATTACGTTCGTTCAATCGGACTTTCTACACCTCATAGAAACGGTTGAAGGCCCGTTTGACGCGGTTGTCTCAAAAGGTAACGCCCTGCCCCATCTTCTCTTGGATGAGGAGATCGAGCATACCATCCTAGCATTTTACGATTTGCTCCGCCCTGGCGGATTAGTCGTCATTGGGATGCGTGACTTTGCGTCGTTTATGGAGGAGCGCCCGCGCTTTATTCCGGGGTTCATCAACACCGACCCGGACGACAACGAGTTCATCACATTTGATGTATGGGAATGGGAGGATGGCCCGCCGGTCATCGCCACCCAAAACCTGTATATCGTCAAAGGCAAAGATAAGGATTACCGCGCCATGAAGCGCCGCGTGACCTATCGCCCGCTCTCAACTGATGAAGTCAAAGTCGTCTTAGCCGAGACAGGTTTTGAAGACCCCGAAGACAAACCAGATCGTACCGAGCGCGTTTTAGTCGCCCGGAAACCTTTAGGATCAGCATAGGATAGAGGATTAAATTATATGCCCAAAACAATGCCCAAGACGTTCGATTTTCAAGAAGCCGAAAGTCGTTTATATCAATGGTGGGAGGAAAACGGTTGGTTCAAGCCGGAGGTCGCCGACGACGATGCCGAACCATTTGTCATCTCGATGCCGCCACCCAACGTGACGGGTGTCTTACACATCGGTCATGCGCTGTTTACCGCGCTGGAAGACCTCATGATCCGTTATGAGCGGATGCAGGGTAAAGCGGCGCTATGGGTGCCGGGCACCGACCACGCCGGCATTGCAACCCAATTGCAAGTCGAAAAACAACTTGCAGAAGAAGGCAACAGCCGCTTTGACATCGGACGCGAAGCCTTCTTGGAACGCACATGGCAATGGAAAGAGGAAAAAGGCGGCACAATCACCACACAGCTACGCCGCATGGGGGCAAGCTGTGATTGGGATCGTGAACGCTTTACACTCGACGAAGGCTTATCCAACGCCGTACAAGAGGTGTTTATTAAGCTGTGGGAGCAAGGCTTAATTTATCGCGGGCCGCGTCTGGTGAACTGGTCGCCAGGGTTGAAGACCGCCGTCAGTGATCTTGAAGTGGAACGAGTCGATGAAAACGGCAAGCTCTATTACTTCAATTACCCGGTGGAAGGCGGCGAAAGCCTGCCTGTGGCGACCACCCGCCCGGAAACCATCCTGGGGGATACGGCGGTTTGCGTCCATCCAGAAGACGAACGTTATCAGCAATTCATCGGCAAAAAAGCCTATGTACCGATGATTGACCGCAAAATTCCGATCATCGCGGATGAATACGTTGATTTGGAGTTCGGCACCGGCGCGTTGAAGATCACACCGGGGCACGACTTCAACGACTATGACATCGGCCAAAAGCACAACCTAGAGCTGATTAACATCATGAACAAGGACGCGACGATCAACGAGAACGGCGGCCCCTATGCCGGGTTGGATCGCTTTGAAGCGCGTAAAAAGCTATGGGCGGATATGGAAGCCGCCGGTATGACGATCAAAGTAGAACCACACGCGATGAAAGTGCCGCGTTCTCAACGCGGGGGCGAAGTGGTAGAGCCTCTCTTGAGCGATCAATGGTTCGTCAAAATGGATGACATTGCCGCCAAAGCGTTGAAGGCTGTCCGCGAAGGCGATATTAAGATCGTGCCGGAGCGTTTCGAGAAGGTCTATTACAATTGGTTGGAAAACATCCAAGATTGGTGCGTGAGCCGTCAATTGTGGTGGGGGCATCGCATCCCGGCATGGTTCCGCGAGAAGGATGGCGACCCCTACAGCGAAATCTACGTAGGCCGCACCGCGCCAGAGGGCGACGGTTGGGTACCAGAAGAAGACGTGTTGGATACATGGTTCAGCAGCGGATTATGGCCGTTTAGCACGCTCGGTTGGCCGGATAACACCCCGGATTTAGCCCGTTTCTATCCAACGCATGTGATGGAAACCGGCCACGACATCCTGTTCTTCTGGGTAGCGAGGATGATTATGATGGGGCTGTGGTTCACGGACGAAGCGCCCTTCCATACCGTTTATCTGCATGGCTTGGTGCGTGATAGCGAAGGGCGCAAGTTTAGCAAGACCATCGGCAATGTGATCGACCCACTGGTGGTGGCCGACGAATACGGCGCAGATCCGCTGCGTTTCGCACTGGTGACCAGTGGCACACCAGGCAATGATGTCAACCTGGATATGGAATGGGTAGAAAACAGCCGCAACTTCATTAACAAAGTGTGGCAAGCAACCAGTTTCGCCGTTGGCAACCTGGATGGGGACATTGAAATCGGCGCACCTGCACCCGACGAACTTGATCTGCCGTCAAAGTGGATTATGAGCCGCCTAAACAAGCTGGTGAAAAACGTCCAATATCTGTTTGATAGCTACCAGTTTGGCGAAGCCGGGCGTAACGTCCGTAACTTCATCTGGGAGGAATTCGCCCCCTGGTATTTGGAGATCAGCAAGCACCCGCTTTACAACGGTGATGAAGCGGAAAAAACACTTGCCCGCCGCGTTTTGGTGCATGTGTTGGATACCTGCTTACGTCTGCTGCATCCGTTTATGCCGTTTGCGACGGAAGAGCTATTCAGCTACTTACCGCATCAAGAAGACGCGCTCATCATCGCGCAATGGCCGCAAGTAGATGTACGTTACATTGACGAAAACGCCGAAAAACAGATGAATATCTTGATGGATTTGGTACGCGGCGTGCGCGACATCCGCAACAATCAATATCACATCGACCCCGGCAAGAAGATCACAGCACAGGTGATGCCCGGCAGCCATCGTGATAATTTAGCGCAGTATGACTATGTGTTCTCGCGGTTGTGCAATGTGAGTGATGTTGAACTGATAGCTAACGATGCACCAAGCCCCAAACAAGCGGCATCGGTGGTAATTAGCGATGCGACACTGTATATCCCGTTAGCGGATATGATCGACTTTGAAGCGGAGTGTGCGCGGCTGACGAAAGAGAAGGAAAACGTCGCCCAGCAGATCAAGAAAACAGAGGGAATGTTAAACAACGAAGGCTTTATTAGCAAAGCACCGGAGCATGTGATAGAACGTGAGCGCAATCGGCTTGCAGAGCTACAAGCATCGGCTAAGCAGATCAACGAACGCCTTACGGAATTATGCTAAAAGAAGCATCAGGGGAGGTCACAGCGGCCGCCCCTGATGCTTTACGCTTGCCCGTTGTTATTTAAATAGATGGTGCGCCCCGCTTGTTGGGCGGCCTTGCGCACATCTTTGTTATCATCATTGGCATAAAGATCATGCAACGGTTGTAATGCGTCAGGGTCACAGAGCAACTCTAGCTCTTTGATCGCCTGCAAGCGTATCTCTGGCCGCTTATCTTTAAGACGGTTAATGTGATACTCTACAATGCGTTTTACAGATGACATACATTCCCTCAGTCGCATAAGATACTGTCACATTTTTCATTATAGCAGAGAAACTACCCTCAAAATGACAAAGTTTAGCCTGCATTATGCGGTGATTTTGCGCCTTGGGCGTGCTATAATCAGTCTCCAATAGATTTCTAACTTTCAACACAAGTGGGGTACAGACGTGATCCATCACGCAGTTATTTTAGCGATTGGCAGTGCGCAAAATCACAGCAAACTCACCTACAATCGATCCCATGCGATGTTACCCGCCCTGGGCAAACCGCTTTTCATCCGCATTATGGAACGTCTGTATCGCATCGGCATCCGACAATATACCGTCATCATCGGTGAGAGCGACGGCGCACTAGCGTCCTATCTCAACAGCCAATGGATGCCCGATGTTAAAATCAACCTTATCATCCGCTTCGGGACAGATAGCCTCACGCGCATTGTGCAGAAGATCGCCCAAGAACAAGAGGATCCCTTTGTGATGTGCAGCTACAACAGCTTTACGCACAATCACTTTCCAGAGGGACTCATCAAAAAGCATGATGAAAACCCCAAAGCGTTGATCTTTAGCGGTGCGCCGACAACCCTCTCACACGCCTCTCAGCAAGTCTACGCCGTTGTAGAGGAGCGCCAGGTATTAAGTATCGTAGAAGCCCCATCCGCAGAATACACAACGCTGACCTTAAACGATATGTTCATCTGTGGATACGACATGCTCGACTATCTACGACAAGTCGAAATCCCGTCTAATGTCGTAGATCGCAGTCGTCAATTTGTTGATATTGCCCATCAATTCATCCAAGCCGGCGGCACCGGCCTTGTCGCACGATCAAATTGGATCCTCCAAGTAGAAGCCGACCGTGACCTCTTAACGCTGAACAAACTCCTGCTTGATGAAGGTCAAGATGCGCACATCCTCAGCGAACTCCCCTACACCGTCAAAATCATCCCACCAGTACGCATCGACCCGCAAGTAAGCGTTGGGCAAGGTGCGAAAATCGGCCCGCATGTTTACCTGGAACGGGGGTGCAGTGTTGGGCACAATGTCGTCCTTAAAAACAGCATCGTCATCACCCGCGCTGCCGTCCCGTCAGAAAAGACGCTCGTCAACACCATCTTGACGACACGCGGCCCTATCACGTAACCTTCATCCAACGCAAAGCGTTTTAATAGACTTGAGGTTTTATCTTGGCTGATGCAATTAAAATCTGCCCGATTTGCAGTGCCTCTAACCATCGTAACGCCGCCCTCTGCTGGAACTGCGGCACATCGCTGGAAGGCATTGCTGTACAAGGCAGTTTAGATGATACGACGAACAGCACCCGCCCCAAAGTCGGCGGTACACAATATTCGTTCAAATATGGCGAAACAGACTTATATGAGGCCGATCTCTATCACATTGGGCAGCGTTATTTATATGGTTGCTTCGGCAGCTTAATCTTGCTCATGATTATCGGCTTAGGGCTTGTCGCTGCGCCGCCCGCTGTGAACGCTGTGCGAGGTTTAGTCCAGGGGGATAACCCCACCCCAACCAATCAAGCTCAGATTATTTTACCGACGATCACCCAAGGGCCGCCGACGCTGACCCCAACCATTACCGTATTACCAACGGCTACCCCCACAATCGTCCCTACTCGTGAGCCATGTGTCCAAACGGTACAAGCTGGCGATTTAATGTTCGATGTGGTGAATCGCTGTGGGCATTTGAGCTTTGATGTCTTTGAGGAAGTTGTGGAGATTAACGATCTCGACAACGCCGGGATGATTTTTGAAGGCCAATCCCTCATTATTCCCTGGCCGACAGAACCTGCACCGCCACCCGCAGACCAACAGAGCGCCATCACCCCAGAAGCACAGACGGTCAATGCGGATACGACAACACAAGAAGATGTTGATGTCTTAGAATTGAGCGACGAAGAATTAGAAGAATTTCTCATCATCCCAACGGCCACCCTACCGCCAGGGGTCGCATGGTATAAAATCAGCACTAACGACACCCTATTTTCCATCATCGCCCAGTACGAGACATCGGTTGAAGTTATGTCTCAGCTAAACCCGGAAATCTCATTTAGCCAATGCAATATGGGTATGACCTTCGGCGGTGAAAGATGTAATGTCATGGTCTTCCAAGGGCAAGATATTCGCGTCCCAGTCACACTACCGCCACCAACCGCAACCCCAACGCCTAACGGTAGCGAAACACCCACCCCAACCGCCACCGCAACTTTTAACGCACCTGTTGCACAAAATCCCGCCGATCGCGCATTCTTCCGCCGTGATGACCTCATCACACTGCGCTGGATACCGTCCGGCACACTCGCATCAGATGAAACGTATAGGGTAACCGTAGAGGACAGAACAGGTGGCATCCTTTATACTGCGGATACGGTCAACACGTCGTTTATCATGCCTGATGAATGGCAGGGTGTGGCAACTGACGATATTGACCGCCATCAATACGCATGGACTGTGAGTGTCATCAATATCAATAACCCAGATAACGTGATTTACCGTACACCTATACAAACGTTTACCTGGGAAACACAGGAAAGCAGCGACTAATGACGAATTTGCGGATCATTCTTATCCTAATAGGCACCATGTTTATATTGGCAGGCTGTAACTTTGAGGGCAACACAGACGCTACACCGACAGCAAACAGCATTGTTGAGCAGCCCATCAACCCACTGCCGCAAGCGACGGAAACGCCTAGCCCGACCGCAACCACGGCCAACACTCCCACCCCCGGCGTGACGCTTTCGCCTACGCCAATCCCTAGCGTTGTCGTCGCCCAGGCGGAGACCAGCACGCCGACTGAATTACCGATCTCCGGCCCGCCAGAACTCCCTACAAGCGTACCATCATCAACGCCGTCGGTCATTGAATACACTATCCAATCCGGGGATACACTCACATCTATCGTGCTGAGTGAGCCGTTTAATTACACGACAACCACCATTTTTACTACGATCATCCGTATTAACGACAATATGTTTAGTGCGGATGTCCTGCCGCCAGTCGGTGAAGTGATCCGTATTCCACTGCCATCCCCCACACCAACAGGCGCACCCGCAACACGCAACCCCGGCACAAACAATGGCGGCGGTGAAAGCAACGGCCCAACCACCCGCGACACTGTTAACTTGCCGGATAATGTCGTCATCGGCCAGCACACAGTAGAAGAAGGCGAAACCGCGTTAAGCATTGTGCGACGCTTTAACATGACATTGGGGCAGTTGAGCCAAGTCAACAATGAGATTCAGTTCCCAGGGTGCAACTTTGAGCTATCGTTTGGCGGCCCCAACTGCGCCCCAATCATCGGAGAAGGCCAGTTGATTAACGTACTACTGCCGCTGCCAACCGCCACCCTCACACCTACGCCATCCGGCAACGAGACCGCCACCCCCACACCGACTTATCGCGCTCCGATTGTGGTTTCTCCGCCAGAAGGCGCAACAGCAAGCGGCATGGTTAACTTATCATGGGTCAGTGTGGGGCGGTTACTCGCGGACGAATATTATCTGGTGACAGTGCGTAATATGGATGCCGGGAGCATCTGGAATGGCGCGACACGCAACACAACGATCTTGCTGCCTAATGATCTGATCCCACCCGCCGAGGAGCGCCATCAGATCGAGTGGGAAGTCACCGTTGCCCGCCGCAGTATAGAGGGCAACTTTGCCCCTATCGGTGCAATTGGACAGGTCAACCGCTTCGTGTGGAACGGTTAACGACCAAATTCACGCGCAAGCTGATCGCCTGTCATATGGATTAAGGTCAGCGTGCCATCGGGCGCTTGAAAAGGCTCTTGCGCCCGTTCTAAACGCCGTACAATCGCTTGCATATCTTCCGGCTTAAGCACTTGCCCGGTTTTGACCGCGCCATACTGCGCGATCAAATGCACTACATCGCCATTGGGCAACGCATGAGCAAGTGCATTAACGAGTTGCTCAATCTCTACTTTAGCGACGGTTTCCGGCACGGCTCGAACTTGAAATGTATGCGTACCAAACAGCGCAATATCCAACCCCAGGGCATTTAAACGAGCTAAATTCGCTTCAAGCTGTTGAGCATCCTTTGGCTTTAATGAAAAGGTCTGCGGAGAAGGCAATACCAAACGCGGAACATCATCCGTATCCGCTTGTTCGATCAAATCTTCGTATAATACGCGCACATGCGCCGCATGTTGATCAATGAGATACAGTCCTGCCGGGCCTTCTGCGATGATATATGTCGCGCCGACTTGCCCCACCACACGCAACAACGGCAACGTGCGCGGTTTTATCGGTGCGCCGGGACCTTCCGGGATATGACTCAGGTCTTCATCATCAAACTGTGGACGCGGCAAAGTTGGCTCATCATCCATCGGCAATTGCGCCGTTTGTGATTGTCGATTTCCACCCCAAGTGGTTCTGTCCGCACGTACAAATGGATCATCCATCGTTGTCATACTACGCGGCCGCTCCCCTGCGCCGACGACGGCTTCTCGCACAGCACGCTGTAATACAGAAAACACGGCATTAGCATCACGGAAGCGCACTTCCGCCTTTGTCGGATGCACGTTGACATCAACCTCTTGCGGTGGAATGTCAATCATCAACGCCGCTATCGGAAAGCGGCCACTATCCAATAACGAATGATAGGCTTGCACAACAGCATACGTGAGTTTGCTGTCCGTCACCCAACGCCCATTAACGAACAGTGAAATCTGGTTGCGGTCTGCCCGATTTAGGGAACCAAGCGACGTAAAGCCATGGACGCGCACAGACTTAGCCGCGTCTGCAAGCTCAACTTCCACCATTTGCTTAAAGCTCTCCAGGCCGAAGACCTTAACCATGACATCGGCTAATGCACCGCTACCAGTTGTACGCAAAAGCTCACGGCCATCTTGTTCTAAAATAAAGCGAACAGCCGGATACCCCATCGCATAGCGTGTCACTAAGGCTGTGATATATCGTTTTTCCGTCGCTTCTTTCTTCAAGAATTTGAGCCGTGCCGGGGTATTATAAAAGAGATTCTCCACACTAATGACCGTACCGGCGGGCGCACCTAACGGCTGATTGTGGACAACTTCTGC
>DAOTTT010000135.1:0-2629 GCA_034437635.1 Anaerolineae bacterium
GCCCCGGTGTGTTACGGTGTGCTTGTCGGGTTGATGGTGCCCTGCTCCGTTTCATCTTCACCCATAATATCGTCTAAGTTTTGCTGCATAATGTGCGATGCGTTGCCCAAAATTTTAATCTGCTCGCGGAGTACTGCGAGGCTTTGCTGATGCCGCTCAAGGTCTGCTGGTGATTGTGTGGCGATATTGAGATATTCCGGCATGGTGAGATGATGGCGAATAAGCGTGTTGACACTGCTATATGTCTCTAAGTAGTTGCGCAAGCGCACCATTTCGAGCATACTTTCGCGCAATTGCTCCGATGGTTGGCGGAAAAAGACGGCGATAATACCCGCAAGACCTAATCCTCCGGTGATGGCTACCAGATCAACTTGAATGTTGTCGCTGAAAAAACCGATGATGATAGCAATCAACGCGAAGCCAAGAAAAATAAGGCCAAACCATGTCAGTGCATTGCTGATGCGTCGATCGCGCTGATAGATGGCCTCTGACCTTCTGCGCGTGAGCGTCAGGTACTCACCCAGTTTATTATCTTGTTGGGCGAGGATGAGGTGTTTGTCCAGGTAGTAATTTTTATAATCGTTGAAGTTCGGGATGTCCTGAATGATCTCCGGTGGGATGACGTTATCATACTCATCTTCATGCAGCACATCGACCAATTCGTTAAGGCTATGGATAATCTCGACTTGTAGCACCTTATCGGCGTAGTCCAGCCCGGAGAGATGGCGCTCTAGGGTGGGCGCAGTCGTCAACACGTCGGATGTAATCAGGTTTTGGATGATATACCGCGAGCGTAAGCCCGTGAGCAAAGTCTTGATTTTGATGTCGGTATATACGCCGATGACGACGAGATAGATGCGTTTGTTATGCCAGTCGTCCTCTTTGCCGATGATGCGATCCAGCAATTTATCCAGTTGTGATTCTTTAATCACATGGCGCTGTGCGTCTTCATCCGCTTCGATAGGCTCCGTGTAGTAGGCCGGTTGGAAGTCAAACACACTGTTTGAGCGGATCTCGTACAGGTATGTATCTTCCTTGTGCTTGCCTTTATCCTTATCATGCAATTTGTAACCCGTTGCCGGGTCGAGGGCTTGTTGCTCTGCTTGCTTTCTTTCGTGTTCGGGGAAGTTTGCCAGCGCCCAGGGTTCGAGAAATTGCTCGATGCCGTCTAAGGTCTTCGCGCCCCATGTCTTTTCTTCACTATGGGTGCCATATTTTCTGCGTTCAATATCATAGGGTTCGGTGGGAGTGTGCCAATCTTTAACATTGATGATATGTAGGTTGTTTTCGCGTTTAGGGTCGTTGATGAGCGCATCCAGGAACATATATAAAGGGCCTTGCTCCAGCAATCCTTTCTTGAGCTTACGCTTGGCGGCATCCGAGCCGCGTTCTGAGGTTGTCTCGAAGATGGTCGTCGCGTCTTTGGCATTGTTGCCGACGAGCAATTGACGCACGCTCTGCTCCGGCAATCGTAAGCGGTTTTCCTCGGAAAAGAAGAAACTGTTTTGCAAGCATTGGGTCATCAAGATATAAACGGTTTTGAACTTGTTTTTATCTTTAGTAGACTGCGCACTTTCTTGCTGTGTCATTGTTAACTCCCACTAACACAAAAAATATACCCTATAACCTTAACATATATCCGCGTAAAATAACGTTAAGTAACCCCGTCGTACTGAGTTTCCAAGAGGAATGACAATTTGAACACGACACGCGACGATATTCGGAACATCGCTATTATTGCCCATGTCGATCATGGCAAGACGACTTTGGTCGATGGCATGTTAAAGCAGACGAAAGTCTTTAGAGAAAACCAAGACGCTGGTGAGCGCATCTTGGATAGCAACGCGCTGGAAAAAGAGCGCGGCATCACCATTTTGGCGAAGAACACTGCCATCATTTGGGATGATGTCAAAATTAACATTGTGGATACCCCCGGCCATGCCGACTTCGGCGGCGAGGTTGAGCGCGTTTTGAACATGGTGGACGGCGCGTTACTGCTGATCGACGCGGCAGAAGGGCCGATGCCACAGACGCGCTTTGTGCTGCGTAAAGCCCTGGAGCTTGGTCTGCGGATCGTCGTCGTTATCAACAAAATTGATCGCCCACATGCACGGCTAGATGAAGCCCTAGACGAGACGTTTGATCTGTTCATTGAACTAGGCGCGACAGACGAACAAGCCGAATTCCCGGTGGTTTATGCGATTGGCTTGCAAGGTGTCGCCGGGCATAGCGCGGATACGATGGCCGAAGACCTGACCCCCTTGTTCGAGACGATCATCAAGGAAGTGCCGCCGCCTAAAATTGACAGCGATGCACCGGCGCGGATGCTCGTTACCACGCTGGACTATGACAATTATAAAGGGCAGATCGGTGTCGGGCGTGTGGTCTCCGGGGAATTCAAGTGCGGCATGAGCGTCGTGCGCATCACACCGGAAGGCCAACGGATTTCTGGACGCATGGAATATCTGTTTACCTACTTGAATTTGGATCGCCAAGAGGTTGAGTCCGTACAAGCCGGGGAAATCATCGCTTTCGGCGGCATCGACGGCCTGGGCATTAGCGACACTATCGCGCATCCGAGCGTTGAGCAACCCTTGCCGAGTATCAAAGTAGAAGAACCGACCGTCCG
>DAOTTT010000136.1:0-9203 GCA_034437635.1 Anaerolineae bacterium
CGACGGCTGGTGGGCAGAAGCCTATTCGCCAGAAGTCGGTTGGGCGATTGGCAATGGGGAAGAATATGACACTGACCAATGGGAACATCAAGACGCTATCGAAGCGGAAGCTCTCTATAATGTCTTAGAGCAAGACATCGTGCCGATGTTCTACGAACGCAGCCGCGACGGTCTCCCACGCCAGTGGATCCGCAAGGTGAAGAACTCCATGAAAGCCCTTGCGCCGTTCTTCAACACATGGCGTATGGTGCAGCAATACACCGACCAGTATTATATGCCAACGGTTGAACTGAGCCGTAAAATGGGTGATCCGAGTGGCTCCACTGCCATTGATTACGCCGCTTGGCGCAACAACATTGAGCAAGTATGGCATAAGGTCAACGTGCGCAGCGTCAACGTGAGCGACACGCACGCAACTATCGGCTCAAAGGTGAACGTGGAAGCTCTTATCGACTTGGGCGATCTCTCGCCAGATGAGGTGTTAGTACAGCTTTACTACGGCAAGCTCAACACACGCGGCGAGATTGACGGCTTTAGCGGCGAAGCCATCGACATGAAGGTTGCCAAGAACGGCAATGATGGCAATGTCCATACCTTCAAGGGAACGGTAACTTATACCGAAAGCGGTGATCGTGGAATCTCTGTGCGGGTCGTGCCGCAGCATAAATTCCTGACGACACCGTTCCAATCAAACTTGATTACTTGGGCCTAAAGTAACGACAAAAAAGACGGACAAGTGTTTGTTGTCCGTCTTTTTGATTCTACTGCTACCCGCCAAAGACCAATTTAGGAATTTCACGGATCTTGGGCATCTTACCCGCCAACAGCGATTGCACGCGGAACAAACGGCCAGCAACCCACATCATGCCGCCGACTGAGGCGATGAGCAAGGAAATGCTAATGGCATACTCCACGATGGATATATCCGCGACTAAACCCCGCATCAACATGCCAATCGGCGCGGTCAACGGGAAGTAGCTCAAGACAACGGCCAAGCCACCGTTAGGTGCCTCTACGATCGCTGTGGATAGCAACCAGGGCAAAATCGCTAAAATAGCGAAGATCGACACAAAGCCGGAGCCTTCCTGAATTGTCGTCGCCAACGCGCCAATGCTGCCGAAGATCGCCGCATAGAGCAGATACCCCAGGACGAAGAACACGACAGCCAAGGCAAACATGGTGGGTTCAATGGACAAAGAACCAAGCGTATTTTCCGACCCGGCCATATTGATCGCAATGATAATCGCCGTGACGTATACGCCAAGTTGCAACAAGCCCAATGTACCCATCGCCAAAATTTTACCGACGAGCAACTGCACCGGGCGCACTGACGAGAGCAAGATTTCAACCAGGCGATTTTCCTTCTCCTCAATGACCGTTTGCATCAAATAGCCATTGGTGCCGAAGATCGCAAACATCATCAAAAAGGCGAAGATATTGACCAAGGCGTTATTCTCTTCTTCGGTATTTTCAACGACGGTCTCATCGCCTTCACGGTCTAAGGTTGTCGTGCGCAAGTTGGCCGGGTTTGCCAGCAATTGCAAGCGCGACATCGCCAGCCCTTCTTCTTGCAAGCGACTGTAAAACATTTGACGCAATGGACCGCTAGTCAACACACCGATTGAGAAGTTCGGCGCATACAGCTCAATATCCCCCGTCGTCAGGTAGTCCGCCGGGATGACGTAGTACACGTCAATTTCAGCGGCTTCTAGCGCGGCCACAGCCGCTTCAACCGACTCAAACGGACGCATCACATCAGCGGCGAGTTCGCCAGGTTCCTTAAAGAAGCCGGACTCATCGACATAACCGGCTGTGGTGATGCCGCCAAGGTCAAAGTCCAAATCTTGGAGTTGGGTTGTCGGGTCCGCATTACCGGATTGCAACAGAAAGAAGAACACAGCCAACCCCAAGATCGGCAAGCCGAAGGTTGTGAACAAATAACCGCGCCGTTGGATATTACGACTTAACTCGTAGCTTAGGACACTCCACGTATTTTGGCTAAACATTTACGCATCCTCCTTGATCGTTTCCGGGTGCATGTTGACCGTTTGCATCTCATTTTCCCGGCGCAACATGGCGTTGAGAATGTCACGCGGGCGAATCTTCTTACCATAGAGCAACAGCCCCCAGCGGAAGATCCGTGCAGCTAACCACGCCATGATAATGCTCGTCAACAAGAGCAAGCCCATGCTCAGGGCAATTTGCCATAAGGGGACAGCGCCAAAGCCTACCCGCAAGATCATCGACAAGGGCGATGTCAGCGGGATGATAGACAGTGCAACCGGCAATGGCCCGTTGACATTTTCAATAAAGCTGACAGCCGAGAAGATCGGGATAAAATAAGTGGGGATCATCACGATCAATGTGTATTGATTGCTCTGCTGCTCGCTGCCAGCCAGAACACCGACGACAGAGAGCATACTAGCAATCAGGAAGTACCCCAAGACAAAGTAGATCAACCCAATAATCAGCAGATCAAAAGGGAGATCCACATCTCCTAATACTGAAAGCGCCTCAAACTGTGGGCCGACGATAAACGCAAAAATTATCACGAACACCCACACCAAAGCCTGCGTCAAGCCAAGCAAGCCCAAGCCCAACACCTTACCGAGCAACAACTGCATCGGCGTAATGGTCGTCACGACAAGCTCCATGATATGATTTTTCTTTTCTTCGACCAACCCATTCATTAAGAAGCTGCTTGTCGTCTGTGCGGCCATAAAGAAGATGATGCCAAAGAACATCGGCGTAAGCAACAAGACCGGCAACGCATTTTGAGAAAGCTCACGGCCACTATCCAGCAAGGTGACCTGCATCTCGCCAACCGTATCGTAGACTCGCTCAATCAACTTGTCGTCAATATCCACATCATCCGTTAAGCTCATGATGAGCAATCGCCGGAAAAGAGCGTCTGCGCCCCCGGGGACGCTGTCCGTATAACTGTATCGCTCGACCAATGCCGTCTGATAGTAATCTGCGGAAATAACGTAATAACCATTGATTTCTTCCGCATCAAGCGCCGCACGCGCTGCGTCTTCGCTCGCATACGGGACATATTCATACGATTCGACATTCCCTTCGTCATCAGGATCGAAGGCCATCGTGCGCGGTTCCTCATCCAGCAACACCCCGGCTTGATCGACCATGCCATAAACGGGCAACATCACCTCATCGGACTCACCGCCGGAATTAAACGCAAAGATCAAAATCCAAATGCCGACGATCATGATAGGCGTACCGAACGCAGAGAACAAAAACGACGGACGCTTGAGGTTATACATATATTCGCGTTGCGCAACCAACCATGTTTTAAACATGCGCGGCCTCCCGTTGTACCTGTTCCGCTTCCACGTCTTCCGGTCGCTCCCCAGCTACCGCGATGAAAATATCGTTGAGGCTTGGTACAGCCCTAGCAAAGCTTTCGATCGTGTAATCCGGCGATGCGGCGATCTCCGCTAGCACGGTGTCCGGGTGGATGCCATCAGCCAACTGCAAGACCTGCCCGTTACGGCTATTTGCGTCAGCTTCCACGTTAATGACACCGTTCAATTGTGCCCAATTACCCTGCCCTTCAACGATGATGGCATGACGCGCATAATTCTTGCGCACATGGTCTACTTCGCCATAGAGCACACGCTTACCCCGGTTAATCATCATCAGACGGTCGGCCATTTCTTCGACTTGATACATCTGATGCGTGCTCATGATGATGCCCATTCCCTGTGCTTTGAGTTCAAAAAGCATATCTTTAATCAACTGCGTGTTGATTGGGTCTAGGCCAGAAAATGGCTCGTCAACAATGATGAGATCCGGCTGATGCAAAATCGTCACCGCAAACTGGACTTTTTGCTGCATCCCTTTACTGAATTCTTTGACCTTCTGATTTGCTTGATCTGCTAATTCAAGCCGCTCTAGCAGATCAAGGCTATTTTTACGCGCTGCTTTGGCAGAAAGCCCCTTCAAGCGCCCCATATAGACCATCATATCGAGCACTTTAACGTCTTTATAAAGCCCGCGCTCCTCCGGCAGATAACCAATGCGATCTTTAAGCTTATCACTGATCTTTTGACCCAGAATTTGGATCGTCCCTTGGTCGGGTCGCAGAATATCAAGCATCATGCGGATCGTTGTGGATTTCCCTGCGCCGTTAGGCCCTAGCATAGCAAAGATTTCGCCGCTAAAGACTTCAAATGACACAAAATCCACAGCCCGGAAATCACCATAACTTTTTGTGATGTTCTCAACGGATACAATCGTAGTCATGTAATCGCTCCTTCTGTAATTAAGCAGAGACTATCTTACTGCAAGTGAGAATGTATCCCTTTGTTGGGGGATATTATTGGATGCGCTGGTACCCACACTGCATCAAAAAGCAAGATATCAAACAAGTGTTAACTCAAAAAGGAGAAGCCTCTCAACTTCTCCTACGTAACAACCGTCTGGAAGGTTGCATTGTTAATCAAAGATCGGCTTATTCGTCGTCGCTACCCGGCGCTTCTAAAGACTCCAACACACCGGGGATCGTCGAAGCAGCGCGTTCCGCTAGATAAGATTCGCGTGCTTCGATGTAAAGTGCGTCCAGCGGCTCTAAACGTGGGTCGAACTCGGACGGCAACGGATCGAGCGCAACATAATTGCGCCATTCGTTAGTCAGTTCAACGTCTTCGCGGACGAGTTGCTCATCTTCCCAATCACGTATGTAAATCCGCTGCGCCAATTGCACATCTTCTTGACGCGGTGCGCGTTCACCAACTTCTGCCACATAGAATACGAGCCAGAATTGCCCCACCTGCAACGGCCCCACATATTCGCCTTCTTCTGCACCAAATACCAGGCGATCCGAGCCGGGGATCGGCACTTCTTCCGGCACATACAAGCCGCTTTGTTGGCCTTGCGTGACGATAGAGAGAGTATCGCCACCGTTGCCACTCGCGGAAGGATCAATCGACAATTCCGCAGCCAGATCACCAAAGTCTTCGCCCTCTTCCAAGCGCGCGATGGCATCTAGGGCTTCTTCTTCGGTGTTGACCAGGATATGACGGGCGCTGACCTCACCGGGGGTTTGCAGATCAATCAGATCCACGATGTGGAAGCCGTCGCGTGTCTCGATGGGACCTAGTAAAGCGCCCGGTTCCGCATTGAATACGGCTTCGCGGAAGCTGTCGTAGCGCGTATCCTGTGGGCGGAACGTCCCCAAGTTGCCGCCTTGACCGCGCGATGTCACATCAGTAGAAAAGCGCCGTGCTAACTCCGCGAAATCCGCGCCTTCATCCAGCAGACCTAACACTTGATTGGCTTGGTCTTCTGTCGGCACAAGAATGTGGCGTGCCGTCGCTGCCGGGTATGTTTCGGTCACTTCAATAACGTGATAACCGAATTGCGTTTCAACCGGGCCGACGACCTCACCGACTTCGGCGTTAAACGCGGCTTCTTCAAACGGCGCAACCATCATGCCGGGGCCAAATGTTCCCAGGTCACCGCGATTACCGGCAACGCCGCCATCCAGTGTATTTTCTACAAGCAAGGTGTCAAAGTCCGCGCCATCCTGCAACTGCGCCAAGAGATCGTTTGCCAGTTCTTCGCTATCTACACGGATATGCCGGGTACGGACAGCGCCAATCGACTCAATTTCGACTTCGGCGTTAAGGGCATCTTGCATAAGGACAAATTCAGTTTGACGTTGGATAATGCCGTCAATGTCTTCAGGCGTTAAGTTGGTGTAGGTAGTCACCTCTGCAATGAGTTCTTCCTGGGCGGCATCAAAGCCTTCTGGTAATTCACAATCAGGTAATTCCTGCGCCAGTTCCAGCACTTGCGCCCATGTGGTGTTCAGGTCGCACTCGGTAATTTGCAAGCCACGCTCTGCCGCTGCTTGGCTATAAACATACTCCAGCACCATCGCTTCATAGATCGGCTGTGTGACCTCGTCATCGTTGGTTAAGAATTCGAGCAATTGCTGTATTGCCGGGGCATATTGATTGCCCTGCGCCTCAACATCCAAGGCTTGCTCGCCCTCTTGCTCTACAAGAAATTGAAATGCCCGATAATAACGCAGACGCTCATAGCGCAGCCGATCCGCAAAGTCGCCCAAGGTCACCACATCGTCCCCGGCACGGCCAATCTCTTCGGTGAGATCAATACCCTCCGGTGGCTCAGGCACGGTATAATCGTCATCCTGCGCCCACGTAACGGACAATGTACCCAACACCAACACGCAAAGAACAACTATGGATTTTATCGTTTTATTTGGCAAAGCAAATACTCCATGACTTTACTTTAAATGCTATTGCCAATAGCATATCGAAACATAGAAAAATAACTACCCTTGTTTATGAACAAAGTTTTAGGTTGTTTTCCAATTAGGATTTACAGGGGGATGCACGTCTTAACGAATTACACTATACTAGGCATAGTATCATGTATAGAAAATGGGCCCAAACCTTCGGAGGCGGCATGGATAAAAGTATCCTTGTAGTAGATGACGAAATCGGGGCACTTACGCTCATAGGGATCATGCTTGAGCGCGGCGGTTTCGGCGTTCTTAAGGCGAAAGATGCAAACACTGCGCTGGCAGTGCTCGACCAAGACACACCGGACATGATTATCTTAGATGTCATGATGCCGGGCATGGACGGCATAGAGCTATGCCGCGTGATCCGCGAACGAGAGAGCACCAACAACGTGCCCGTGTTGATCCTCTCCGCAAGAGGTGACGCAGAAAGTGTTATGCGTGGGATGGAAGCAGGCGCAAATGACTACCTGCCCAAACCCATCCTGCATCATGACCTCGTTGCCAAAGTGCGCAATATCCTAGAGGACAATTAAGCCTGCACCGGGCAGATGCTGCTCGGTGCCCTACATACCATATAATGCGCGATAAATCGCATGATTGCGATAGATCAACTGAATATACAGGCGGGTACTATTTATAGTAATCGTCGCCATAAACCGATCAGGATCACCACCGGATAATGCCAGCCAGTCAATGGCGCGGCCTGGACCGGCGTTGTATCCGGCTAGGGCTGCATAGGCATTACCATCAAAGCGGTTGAGATTTTCCGCTAAGAAGAACGCCCCGAAGTCGATCCCGGCATAGGGACGGAATAAATCACTATGTTGATAATCCGGCCAGTTCAACTCCTCGGCGATGTACTGTGCCGTATTAGGGATGACTTGTGTCAAACCTTTTTCGTCTGCCGCTGCCGTCGCATACGTATCAAACAAACTCTCATGACGAATCAACGCGAATAATAACAGCGGATCAAAACCGTATTCTTCCGCCGTTGTGCGCACCTCATTCGCGTAGTAGATGGGATAGCGTAGGCGACCGATATAACGCGGCACCTCTAATGTCGATGACCCGGAAACAATGATTAAATTGGCGGCTGCGAAAATCGACGGACGATACGCGCCGATAATCCGCATGAAGATTGCCAATTGATACGAAGCGAGTGCATCCGTCTCATAATCGCTAATTAAGTCGAAGAACTCGATATAGGCTTCTTCGTATGCGCCCACCGCCCACAACTCACGCCCGCGCACAATGCGCGGCTCTTGCTCTAATGCCGGGGAAAGCGGCCACAGTGGGCCATCCTGCACGATGCCGAAGCGATCTCGCAGCCACGTTTCCGCCTCGGTGATTTCGGCTAAATCGTCGGACGACCACGCGATCTGCTGTGGCGGTACAAAGGGCACAATGCCAGAGCGAATGTCTTGCGCCCGCGCACTAAAATAAGTATCCGGCGCAGCGGCAATGGCCTGGTCAAGCGCCTGATTTGCGCGGTCGGTATCCCCGCGCTGGAGCGCCAAACGCCCTAACTGCAAGAACGCCTCCGCTTGATCCGATCCTGTCGTGACCGTCGTCAGACGCGCATAGAGATTTTCCGCAACGGTTGTTTCGTTAGTCGCAATCGCCGCCGATGCCGCAATCGTCAAGCCGCTCACAGCCTGCTCTGTATTCGGGTAAGTATCCGCTAAACGGGTAAAGATCGCCCGTGATGCAGTGGGGTTTTCGTTGGTGCCATAAAGATACCCGGCCCGCCAGAGCGCCTCGGCTGCGGTGTCGGAGAGATAGCCATAGGTATCAGCGATGAGCAAGTAACGCTCAATCGCGCTGTCAATTTCCCCGGCTAAAAAGAAGGTACGCCCCTGCTCTAACAAGGCTTCGCCAAATAAGGGATCGTTCGGGAATTGGTCGATAATTGTCTGGAAGGCCACACGCGCCGCATCCGCGTTGCCAATTGCCCGGTAGGACTGCCCCAACATCAGATAAAAACGCGGCGAAATATCCGTGAGCAAGGCTTGCGATGTGTAGATATTAAACGCATCAATCGCCGCTTGATATTCTTCCGCATAAAAGCGGATGCGCCCTTGCAAATATGGGTCTACATTCATGCCGTTTTCCAGCAGAACGAACAAGGCATCATAAGCGGCTCCGGTGTCCTCATACTCGTTGATGATCCGTTCCATACGCAGCAACCCCCGCGAGAGATCGCCGGAATTAAGCAACGTCCGCGCCGCGAGAAATTCGATCGTCGCACGATACGCATAGACTTGAGCAAACGCTAAAATACCGTCATACTGTGCGACAGCGGCTTGTGGGTTATCGTTGGCAATATACACCTGTGCCACTCGTGACATCAAAGCAGCTTGTGCAGAATTACTGCGTGTCGCTTGCGTGGCAACGTCATAGCTCTGTAACGCTTGCTCAAATTGCCCTAAGTTAATCTGAGCATCAGCGATACGCTCGTAAGCGTAACTGTCGATCACGCCGGGGCGCAAAATCAGATATTGCTGATAATCTGCGATGGCCTCTTGCCAGCGGGATAAGCCCATATAAGCATCACCACGCAAGAAGTACGCTTGCACCGCCCGGTAATCCTGCGGGAAGCGGTTAATCAAAATGGTCATCGCGTCGGCGGCAGCGTCAAATAGTCCCTCACGCAGCGCCGCTTGGCCTTTGCCATAGGCCGCCGCCGCTTGGATCTCCGGCGCAATTCCATCGCCCATGCCCAAAATGATCTCGTAAGTAAAGACCGCGTCTTCATAACGCCCATCTAGCAGATAACGATCTGCTATTTGCAGGGTAATATCCGCCGGGATTTCAGGAGTTGCCGTTGCCGGTACGGAGGCTGTAGGCGGGGTTGTCGGCACGATGGGCGGCGCTTGCGTGGCTTGCTGTACTGCCGCAGGCGGTTGACCCG
>DAOTTT010000137.1:0-2055 GCA_034437635.1 Anaerolineae bacterium
GCCACCGTCGGCGCGGAGGTGATGACCCGCTGCACGGGCAGATGGCCGCAGTTAGGGCAAGGCGGTGCGTCGGCGCTCATGCTGTGCCTTGCTTCAAAGCGATGTTCGCACTCTGGACATTTATAATCATAAACGGGCATGATTATTGAACCTTTCTCGTTGGTTATCTCTTTCTAGTATAACCGCCTCATGCATCTGCTGTGTTAATGTCGAGTAAGATCGCGTCGGCTTCTACGCTTTCCCCGGTGCTAAAGTAGATGTTCCCGACAACGCCATCATGGGGCGCTTCGATGCGATGTTCCATTTTCATCGCTTCGAGCGTCATCACCACTTGCCCCTGGGTGACGGCCTGGCCGCTGTTCACGCTTACGCTGACGACCTGGCCGGGCATGGGCGCACGCAATGATCCGGCAGCATCGGCGCTGCGCCCTGGCAAGGGGAGCGGCGTTTGCCAATGCAGTTCGTAGGTACTGCCGTCAAAGTGGATCCACCAATGCGCGTCACGGTGCGCCAGTGTCGCCCGTTGACGATACCCATCGACGCTAAAGGTCAGGTGATGTGCGTCACGCTCAATGACTTGGACGTTGTAGGTAGCATCATCTAACGTGACGCTATAGCTGCCGTCACGCTGGGGCATCAGTTGTACAATGAACGTCGTCTCGCCCTGGGTAAACGTATGTGTGATGGCGCGGAAGCGATTATTACGCCAGGGAGCCTCTTCACTTTGTATCAAGGCTGCCGCGATGACCGCCGCTGATGGGATTGGCGCGGCTTCAAAAAGTTCGGGGTGCTGGTCAATGAAGTGCGTGTTTAGATCACCCGCGATGAAATCAGGATGATTGATGGTACGGCGCAAAAAGTCGATATTATGCCGCAACCCAAGCAAGCACATGCGCGTTAAGGCTGCGTCTAATAAGCGAATGGCCTCGTGGCGTTCGGGGGCGTTGGCGATGACTTTTACCAGCATCGGGTCGTAATGCGTGCTGATGACATCGCCCGTTTGAATGCCGCCGTCAAAGCGGGCGTTGATTTTGTCGGCCTCACGATAATATAACACCGTGCCCGTAGCGGGTAGAAAGTCGCGGCTGGGGTCTTCCGCATAGACCCGCGCTTCGATGGCGTGGCCGCTTGCGGTGAACGTTTCCGGTAGATGCTGGCCCTCCGCGACGTGGATTTGCCAGCGCACGAGATCCGTAAAGTAAATTTTCTCCGTTACGGGATGCTCGACTTGTAGGCGCGTGTTCATTTCCATGAAGTAGAAGTTGCCGTCATCATCCATCAGAAACTCGACGGTGCCCGCGTTGACGTAGTTCAACTGCTGGCCGATGCGGATTGCAACATCGCTCATGGCTTGGCGTAGGTCTGCATGAACTGCCGGGGAGGGCGTTTCTTCGATAATCTTCTGGTGACGACGCTGGATGCTGCATTCGCGCTCACCGAGCGCCAGCACGCGCCCGTGTGTGTCGCCGATGATCTGAATTTCGATGTGACGCGGGTTATCAATATACTTTTCTATGATGAGCGTATCATCGCCGAAGGCTTGCGCGGCTTCTCTGCGGGCAGCTTGGAGCGCGTCGGGCATCGCGGCGGCACGCTCGACGCGGCGCATCCCCTTGCCGCCACCGCCAGCGGATGCCTTGACCATCACCGGATAGCCGATTTCACCAGCGGCTTTTAACAGCGTTTCATCGCTTTGATCGTCACCTTGGTAGCCGGGGAGCAGGGGCACGTCTTGCAGTAGACGCTTGGCCTCGCGCTTTTTGCCCATCGCGTCGATAGCGTCCGGTGTTGGGCCGATCCACGTCAGACCCGCGTCGATGACGGCTTGGGCAAAGGCGGCATTCTCCGCTAGGAAGCCATAACCGGGATGAATGGCATCTGCGCCACTACGGGCGGCGGCTTCTAAAATCGCTTCTGTGTTGAGATAGCTATCGCTTGCTGCTGCGCCGCCAATATGAACGGCTTCGTCTGCGTGGGCGACATGGCGGGCGTTGGCATCGGCATCAGAAAAAACGGCCACCGTCTGGATGCCTAACCACAACCGGCAGGTATCAA
>DAOTTT010000138.1:0-5699 GCA_034437635.1 Anaerolineae bacterium
CAATAATCTAAATCCGATAACTTGTAAAAATTATACCAGACGTTTACAGGGATACCGGCTTCTGGCATCATAAATAGCCACACGCCAGAGTACAAGGAGACCCTAGCTGATGATTCTTGATCGTATTCCATTGTTTGAAGAACTATCCGACCCAGCTAAAGCTTTGATCGCACGGGTTCTGTTCTTCTTTTTTGTCGTCATTCTCATTATTTTATTGCGTCATTTGCTGACTTTCATCATGGTGCGCCCGCTGCGCCGCTTGGCGAAGCGTACTGGCTTCCGCCAAGATGATGAAATCATCAAGGCTATGATGACCCCCTTGCGCCTGGTCGTTATCGCTATCGCCATTTTCATCAGCGCGTCCGTGTTTCGGGTGGGCGACTCGCTGGACTTGTTTTTCATCAATGTCGGGCGTAGTTTTATCATCTTCGCCATCTTCACTGCGGCCTATCAATTCATTGACCTTGTCGCGCCGTCCAGTCGCCAGCTTGCCCGTGTTACCGGGCTGGAAATCGAAGATCGCCTGCTGCCCTTTATGCGGACAGCGATTAAAATCGTCATCATCGCTTTAGGCATGGTCGTTCTGCTGCAAGAATGGGATTATGACGTAAGCGGTTTGATCGCCGGGTTCGGCCTGGGTGGTTTGGCCTTCTCCCTGGCTGCACAGGATACCGCGTCGAATCTGTTCGGCTTTATGGCGATTGTCAGCGATAACCCGTTTCAGGTGGGCGAGTATATCATCATGCCGGATGCTGAAGGCATCGTTGAGCATGTGGGGATGCGCACAACCCGCATCCGCCAGTTAGACCAAGCCATCGTCTATGTGCCGAATAGCAGCATGGCAAACAGTCCCATCACCAACTGGTCGCGCCTGAGCAAGCGCCGCCTGGATTACACCCTGGGCGTAACATACGACACCACCAGCGGCGATATGCGCGTCTTGGTGCATCGCATTCGCGACTTGCTCAAGGTGCAAGAACTCGTTGACCCGGATTCCGTCACCGTCTACTTCATGAGCTTTGGCGACAGCGCCTTGAACATCTTAGTACGCTGCTACATCAGTATTCAGGATTGGGCGGAGTTCCAAGCGGAAAAAGAACGGCTTAACCTGCTCATCATGGATATGGTCGATGAACTCAACCTGGGTATTGCCTTCCCCAGTATGTCGCTCTATGTGGAAAATCTGCCGCCCGTCACCGTGCCGGAAGAACGCCCACGCCCGCGCCTCACCCGTGAGGAACGCGCTTTACAAGGAGGCCGCGCCGAGAAAGACAGCGACAACGTAAAAGTCAACGAACAAGACGAGAACGTCACCGGCCAGCAAGACGAAGGCGATTAAGCCCTTGTTGAATACCCGACCGCCTGCTATAAATGACCCAAAGTCATTAAACAAATAGAGACCACATGGCAATCAAAAAGCGGGCGGTCCGCGCAGAACAAAAACAGGAACGGCGGCAGGCAATCATCAACCAAGCCTGGGCGCTGTTCCAGACAACACACTACGACACGATCAATGTGATTGATGTTGCCAAAGGCGTTGGCCTGGCTAAAGGCACGGTTTACCTGTACTTTGGCACCAAAGAGGCGCTTTTCTTGGCCGTCGCCGGGGAGCAATTCAGCACATGGTTTGACGCAATCGACGCGATGCTGCACACAGTGGACAATAGCGCCGCCGTCACACAAGGCATCGTCAACACGCTGACCGAACGGCCAGCCCTCACGCGGCTTTTGGGGATTTTGCACATCATCTTAGAGCATAATATCGCTTATGAAGACGCACTCACGTTCAAAAATCGCGTCTACGAGCGCCTGAGCCACACTGCCGCTCTGCTCAACGACGCGCTAGGCCGTGATGATGGCTTAAACCTGCTCCTGCAAATCTACGCGCTTATCATCGGTGTGCAGCATCTCGCCGCCCCCGCGCCTATCGTGCAATCCGTCATGGACGATCACCCTCACCTTAGCGCCTTTAAAGTTGATTTTGAAGTAACATTTACAGCCGCGCTTCAAGCAATTTTGATGCAATCGTGACGATTGTCATTACGCATTATGACAGCCATCATTATCTTTATTGATGAAAAGTTCAGATAATGGTATCGTAAAGATGAAACCTTAACCAAAAATTAAAATGACAAATTACTTTTTTTACGATATATTACATATAGGATTGCGGCAAGGTGCCACCGACAATCCGGCGAAGGAGACGACTATGCTTGATAATTTCCGTGAAGTTAAGCGTCATTGGTGCGCAAAGTCGGAACACTTTACCGGGTGCGATAGCCTACTCCACACATTACAAAACGGCTGGCAAGCACATCAAATCGCAACAGTGCACTATCACACGTTGGGATCACGCACAGTTAAGACATACACCATCACACTGAGCAAACAAAGCACACTCAGCACAATGCGGATCATCGATACGCCCATGCTTAGGCACGTCATGAGCCAACACCACATTACAGTGGTCAAGGCTGGGGAGCATCTCAGCAATGTTAAGCGCGGTGCTGCTAATTTAACTAAGGTAGCCAGTGTTTAAAAAATTTTAGACGTGTGTTAACGTGAATATTATGGGCAAGGTTTATACTATAAGTAAGATTAGACTAAATAGGGAGATATTTACATGGCATTACCCAACATCGTCAATAACAGCAAACCCCACAGCAACTTCCATGTGGAATATATGGACGTTGCGCAGCATTGGCACGCCGCATCGGAAGAATACGCCGGGGGCGATGCCTTGGTGACTTTGATCAGTAATGGTTGGACAATGAAACGCGATGTCTACGTGGAAAAGCGCGAGTTCGCCGGGTTACGGTCGATTTCCGTCTACCATGTCGAACTGGAAAAAGACGGCAAGACGATCAAAATGCCGGTTGTACGTAATCCGTACATCAACCGTGTACTACGCATGGGCGACTTCCACCAAGTTCCGCTAGACCCGAAAAATACGGATCTCGGTTAAGCGCAATAGATTTATTAGAAACTAGAGTTTGAAAAAACTTATTCCAAAAATAAGCCGGGCTTAAGCCCGGTTTTTTATTCGCTCACCGTTTCGCCCGCGTTTTCTAGCGCGTCGATCTGCTCGTCAGTCATGCCAAAGCGCCGCCGGCGGCGGTTGAACTCCCACAACGCCTTAAGCAGTTCGCCCCGGTCGAAATCCGGCCAGAAGATGGGCGTCGCGTAATATTCCGCATAGGCGCTCTGCCACATCAAGAAGTTGCTCAAACGGAACTCGCCACCTGTGCGGATAATCAAGTCAGGGTCGGGTTGGTCGCCCGTGTAAAGATATTGACTGATGACTTCCTCGGTGATGGCATCGACTGGCACGCCATCACGGACGATTTGTTGCACCGCATGGACAAGTTCATCGCGCCCGCCATAATTAAACGCCACATTGAGCGTGAGCGTGTCGTTATCTTTTGTGATCTCACAGGCTTGTAAAATCTTCTTTTGCAAGCGGGGGTCTACGCCTTCCATCTTGCCGATGTGCCGCACCTGCACGCCTTCTTTGTGAAGTTTCTTCACTTCTTGATCCAACACCAAGTTGAGGATGGACATCAGCACACGCACCTCGGATGCGGGGCGCTCCCAATTCTCCGTAGAAAAAGCATAGATTGTCAAAATCTCCACGCCGAATTCCACGCAAGATTCCAGGATGCGACGTAGGTTTTCTTTACCCTGATGATGCCCGGCAGTACGCGGCAGGTTGCGTTGCTTTGCCCAGCGGCCATTGCCATCCATAATAATACCGATATGCTTAGGAACCGTAGGCGGCACCTCTTCCACTGGAGTCGTTTCGTTATTACTTTGCCACATCATCTCTGGCGCCTTTCTATAGTATTAAGCGTGTAACCGTATAGGACGTGTTCTACAGGTATAGCGTGATTACATTGGACAGCAAGAATACCGTCCTTATGTAGGGTTACAAGCGTCTTGCAATGCGCCTGCCACATTTTCTGTGGTTTTACCACTTTGCACGCTAAAAACCAGGGATACTGCCCTAGATTTCCATCAAATCAGTTTCTTTTTCTTTGCCAAGTTCTTCAACCTGTTTGATGTATTTGTCGGTCAATTCTTGCACTTTCTTTTCGCCGCTCTTCTTTTCGTCTTCTGAGATTTCTTTTTCTTTCTCGAAATCATTAAGGTCACTATTGGTCGAGCGGCGGATATTGCGAATGGCGACTTTGGCGTTTTCCATTTCTCCATGCAACACCTTGACCAAGTCCTTACGGCGCTCCTTCGTGAGTGGCGGGACGTTCAAGCGAATGGAACTACCATCAACGTTCGGGTTAATGCCAATATCACTGGCTTGGATGGCTTTTTCGATCGCTTGGACGGCGGTGCTATCATAGGGACGGATGAGAATTTGCAGGGCCTCCGGTGTGGAAATATTCGCCAATTGGAACAACGGGGTAGGTTGCCCATAATACTCGACTTCGATACTCGATACTAAATTCGTGCTGGCGCGGTTGCCTCGTATCCCTGAAAGCACTCGTTTAAAATGCTCAATAGCGCCTTTCATGTTCTCTTCGGCTTCGTCAAGAATTGCGTTAACCATTCTCAAATACCTTTCAGCAATAGATAATCCAAATTATCTTATAAGTTTACACGGTTTGCATCGGAAATGCTTAATCATTTTGCCATAAACTTGAGGCTATGTTGATATTCGTTATGCCCCGGTTGTATACTTATTATCGACAAGTCGCAAGAAACGGTTTGATAGCAAGGAGTCCAAATTGGCAAAGAAACCGAATAAAGAACAGCTTTTAGAGTTCTATCGTCAGATGGTTCTCATCCGTGAGTTTGAGAATGTCTGCGATGAATTATACTCGCAAAAGCGCATTACTGGCGTTTATATGCACCTCTACAGTGGGCACGAAGCCACCGGCGTAGGTGCGTTGGGCGCGTTGGCAGCCGCCGACCATGTGATGACCGCCTACCGCGATCATGGGATCGCTTTGGCGCGGGGCATTGACCCTAAGTCGTTGATGGCCGAGATGATGGGGCGCAGGGACGGCGTAAGCGGCGGCAAGGGCGGCTCGATGCACTTGGCCTCCCGCGAGCATAACTTTTGGGGCGGTTACGCCATCGTCGGCGGGCACCTGCCCTTGGCGGCGGGCTTGGCCTTCGCTGCGGATTACAACGACACCGGCGAGGTCGCGCTCACATTCATCGGCGATGGCGCGACCAACAACGGGTATTTCCACGAGTCGCTCAATATGTCCGCCATCTGGAATTTGCCCATCATTTGGGTAATCGAAAATAACTTGGTGGGCATGGGCACGCGCGTCGAAGACGCTAGCGGGCAACCGAAACTGCACAAGCGGGCGATTGCCTACGGTATGAAGGACGGCGGACGGGTTGACGGGCAAGACGTAATCGCTGTGCATCAAGCGGTGCAAGAGGCGGCGGAATACACTCGTGCCGGGAACGGCCCCGTTTTGATCGAGAGCATGACCTATCGCTACAAAGGGCACGGTGTTTCCGACAAGTCCTTTGACCAACGTTTTGCCGATGAGTTGGATGAGTATAAGGAAAATAAAGACCCGATCACGCTGTTACGTCGCCACATGACCGAGAATTATAAGAATGTGGAAGACGACCTGGCGAAATTCGAGTCCGATGCTCAAGCCGCCGTCGCGGAGGCCGTAGAATTCGCAGAAAACAGCCCGGAACCCGGCTACGAGGACCTGATC
>DAOTTT010000139.1:0-7631 GCA_034437635.1 Anaerolineae bacterium
GGGGTAAATCCTTGCGCCCTGCCGTTTTGATGTTTGCTTGTGGCGCAGTGGGTGGCGATGAAGAGACAGCACTTCCAGCAGCGGCGGCTGTAGAGTTGTACCATACATTCACGCTCGTACACGATGACATCATAGACCGTGATGAGATGCGGCGTGGGGTGCAAACCGTCCATGCAGAATTTAGAGATCGCAGTCATCAACAGATGGGCTTTGATGCGGCGACTGCTGCACATTATGGTTTGGCTATCGCTATCCTCGCCGGGGATATGCAGCAAGGTTGGGCTGCTTCCCTATTGCCCGACCTTCATAAAACGTATGGACTACCGCCAGAACTCGCCCTCAACTTAATTGCAGAATTGTTTCATCGTACACAAGTGACACTCATCAATGGAGAGACAACGGACATCATTCAAGCAGAAACTCCCATTGACCAACTTAGCGAAGATGATGTTTTAGATATGCTCTGGCAAAAGACCGGCATTTTATACGAATTTGCAGGACGCGCTGGCGCAGCCATTGGACTCAAAGAACCAAACCTGCACCACCCCACTGTAGAGGCTGTGAGTGCATTTGCTAGTAAATGCGGCACTGCTTTTCAAATCCAAGATGATATTCTCGGCATTACTGGCGATACCGCGACGATCGGCAAGGATGCCGGCTCTGATATTCGCGAAGGCAAGCGAACAATCATCGTGCTGCATAGCCTCAAAAATATGAATGTTAAAGATCGAGACTTCACCATGCAAGTGCTCGGCAACTATGACGCAGCGCAAGAAGACCTCAACAAAGTGGCGGCACTTCTTGTGGAAAATGGCGGGGTTAGCCATGCCAAAGCCTTAGCACAGCAATACACCCAAGAGGCACTCGACCACTTGGATGTATTATCTGATAACACTTATAAGCAATTACTAGTCGCTTGGGCAGAGTTTATTACTGAACGCACACTTTAGGATGCCATTGTATACATACTCGTATACATGCCACCTTGGGCGAGCAATTCCTTGTGTGTGCCGCTTTCAATCACTTCACCATGATCCATCACCAAGATTTGATCAGCATTGACAATCGTGCTCAAGCGGTGTGCAATAACGAAACTCGTGCGCCCCTTGAGTAAGCGATCAAGCGCCTGTTGAATGACTTTTTCCGTCTGTGTGTCGATGTTGCTGGTTGCCTCGTCCAAGATCAAGATCTTAGGATCTGCCAAAAGCGCCCGCGCAAAGGCTAACAACTGCTTCTGACCGACAGAAAGCGTTGTCGCCCCTTCTTGGATTTCAGACTCGTAGCCGCCATCCATATTCATGATAAAGTCATGCGCACCGACAGCCTTTGCTGCTTCGATCACTTCTTCGTCGGTCGCATTTAAGCGCCCATAGCGGATATTTTCCATCATCGTGCCCGAAAACAGATACGTATCCTGCAAGACAACGCCCATCTGCTCACGCAAGCTGCCTTGTGTATATTGTGTGACATCGTGCCCGTCAATTAACACACGGCCATACTTCGCCTCATAAAAGCGCATCACCAGCTTGACCAACGTCGATTTACCAGCGCCAGTATGCCCCACCAGCGCCACTGTAGACCCCGCCGGAATATCTAAGTTGACGTTCTTCAAAACCAGTTCATTGCCCGATTTAGCGTAACCAAAGTTCACGGTATCAAAACGCACATCGCCCTTAATTGTCGGTAAATCCTCCGCATCCGGTGCATCTTGAATATCAATCGGCGTATCGAGCAAGTAGAAGATTTTATCTCCTGCGGCCATCACAGACTGGAAAATGTTATAGCGTTGTGCCAGCATACGGATCGGGAAAAAGAACTGATCGATGTACAGCACAAATGTTAACAATGTGAAGATGGATAATTGTTGCTCCAAGACCAGTGTGCCACCCACATAAATCATCAAGCCAGTCGCGACACCGCCCACAAGTTCAATGCTAGGGAAGAACAAGGAGGCGACCAAAGCAGCCTTCAGGTTAGACTGGCGATGGTTGTAGTTAATCCGACCTATGAAACGCTCGTAGTTATGGCTTTCGCGGTCAAAAGCTTGCGTTACTCGCACACCGTTGAACGCCTCGGATAGCTCCGCATTGACCTTAGCATTCGTCTCGCGCACACGGAGATATGTCCGGCGAGCATAGATACGCCAGAAATTGGCGATCACCGCCAGCACGAACAAAACACCCATAGAAACAAGCATCAACGGGAAGTTAATCAATGCCATAGATATGAGAATGCCAAACAAGATCAACGTATCACGGAACGTCCCAACGACAGCAAAGGTGATCGCCTCGCGCAAAACGCCCACATCACTAATCACACGCGCAATCAAGCGCCCGGTCTCATATTGCGAGAAAAACGAAATCGAAAGACGATTAATTTTCTCGAACAAGTCATCGCGCAATTTTTGGATCGCACTCTGCCCCGCATACGCCATCAATAGAATCTGCACGCGGAAGCCCAAAGCCCCCAACGCCCGCACGAACAAAAACGCGACAACGCCCGCCGTGATGAGTGACATATCATGCTCACGGACACCTTCGTCAACAGCAAAGGCGATCAACGGAGGGCCAGCTACCTGTGCAAGCACACTAAACAATGCCGCAATCATCGCTAAGTAAATATTCCGCTTGTGTGGCCCCAGATAACCAGCTAAACGCCTTAAAATCTGCCAATCAAACGCGGCATTTTCGATTTCTTTTACATCCATTGACATCGTGTACTAATCTCCACTCATTATTAAACGCAGATCATCTTCGTCAAACTGTAGACGGTCATCGTCATCACCCTGGGGCAATAATCCAACGGACTCAAGTTCTGCCCGGACACGGTCCTGATCTGCCATTTGTAGTTCGTAAATCTCTGTGTAAAGACCATCCAACGCGATCAACTCTTGATGCTGACCCCGCTCCACAATCTCACCATTCTTTAGGACGAGAATTTGATCGGCATGTTGCACGCTGCTCAAGCGTTGCGCGATGATAAACGTCGTCCGCCCTTTCATCAAAATGTTGAGCGCCTGTTGAATTTGATTTTCTGTTTTGGTATCAACACTGCTTGTCGAGTCATCCAAGATCAAAATGTGCGGATTAATCAACAAAGCGCGTGCAATAGCCACACGCTGCTTCTGTCCACCGGAGAGCGTTACGCCGCGTTCACCGACTAAGGTGTCATAGGCTTCAGGGAATTCCATGATGAAATCGTGTGCATTCGCAGCTTTGGCTGCGGCGATCATCTCGTGCTCGCTGGCATCAGGCCGACCGTACATGATATTTTCCCGAATAGTCGCTGAAAACAAGAGCGAAGTCTGTAGCACCATACCGACATTACGACGTAAGTCACTCAATTTAATGTCACGCACATCGATGTCATCAACCAACACATGGCCTGACGTGACATCGTAAAAACGCGCTATCAGATTCACCAACGAGCTTTTACCCGCCCCTGTCAGGCCAATGAGCGCAATTGTCTCGCCGGGTTTGGCCTCAAGGTTAATATTTTTCAAGACAGGGTATTTTGTGCCCGCATAAGTCAGGTTGACATCTTCAAATCGAACATAGCCTTGCAAGTTATGTGTGGTTTGTACACTAGGACGATCAACGATTAATTCGGGTGCATCCAGCACTTCAAAAACACGCCGCGCACTGGCAACCGCTTGAGTCATCAAAATGATGATGAAACCCAAAAAGCGAATCGGCTGTGCTAGCAACAGCACATAAGCGTTAAATGCAACCACTAACCCCACAGTCACCCCATTCACGCCCTGCTGCTCCATCAAACCGCCGAAGAACAATACCAACGCCGTCGAAAAAGCGATAATGAAGGCACTAATAGGCAAAAATGTCGCCCAACGCTTAATCAAACTCACACGCTCATTGTAGAGTTGTTGATTATCGTACTTGAAGCGATCAATCTCATAGTCTTCACGGTTGAATGCACGAACTACTTCCGCACCAAGTGCATTTTCTTGGATGTGATTACCCAATTTTTGCAGACGCTCCATAATTTTCTTCCACAAGGCATTAGCACTCAACGCGAAGTTGCGCGAAAAATAAGCCAGAGGCAATAATGGCAATAATGCAATCAATGCCAAAACAGGGCTCGTCGCAATCATGACCAATGACACACCTGATAGCAGTAAAAAGGTATTCAGACCATCAATCAAGCCAAAAGCAAAGTAACGCTGCATTTCATCAACATCACTGATCGAGCGTGTAATCAGCGTCCCGGTTTCTGCCTCATCGTGATAAGAGAAAGATTGACGTTGCACCTTGTCATAAACCTGGTTGCGAATGTCAAATGCGATATGATGCGAAAGCGTTTCACCAAAATACCGAAAAATAAAGCCCGTTAACCCGCGCAAAACACCAAGGCCAATTACCAGTGCACCAGCCGCGAGCATATAATCAGCGTTACCATACTCAAAGTCAATCGTATCAATATAACCCTGGATAATCGGCGCTGTGGCCTCATATAACGGCATTTGGCCGATAATACCGATGTCGATCACATCACGTAAAATCGTAGGGATAATGACAATTAAAATATTACTACCCAATGCACCCAAAAATGCGATAAGCGCCCAAGTGCTATACGGCCTTAGATAGCCCATCATGCGCTTCCATACTGCGAATGCGCTCATTCAAAGTACTCCTTTGCTTTGCTCTCATGAGAAATAAAAAATTTTTACGCTGAAAGTTTTTAAAACGGAGTTTTGATCATAATATCATTAAACCACATAAAAGGTCATAAATGGCCTTAAGCAACAAACCCACCTTAGCGCATAAAGGCGAGTTTTTGGAGAATTTTTATATAATGTTAACCTCAACAGCTAGTGCACAGATCACCTTAATTATCTAAGCTCAGGGTAAAACGAAATATAAGATCCCCACTAGGCACAACAGCGGCACTCATCCCACTGCTTGACGCTACGTTGACGAAAAAATCGGGCGCAGCATCCATGATGAGATCAGCGATCTCTGGGTCAAACACAAACCGGAGCGGCTCGAATAATTCCAGTAACAACCGTACCATTTTGCCCGGCGCACGGTCAGCCACGAAGACTAACAAATGCGCGTCTGAGAGCATCAACGCCCGCGACTCTTGATAAGCGACAGTCTCCGACAAGACACGACCATCGTCAAACAAATGCGGGATAATCTCGTGTGTAGCGATAAATAAGATGTGATCGTGCACACCGATAGCCACTTCTTCACGCCCAAAGCGGCTATCTTCAAAGCTGATGATATAAGCATTGTCTTGCGCTGCTGAACCGATGCGCGTTGGTGTAACAAGCGTACTGCCATCAGATAATCGCATGATTGTTTCTGCCATAGCATCGACTAAAGCCTTCGCAGCGATCGTATCGGCAACTTCCAGCAACGCCCCAATCTGTAACCCACGCACACTGTCATCGGGCAAAAAGCCGATCACACCGTAATTACCCGATGCCCAAGGCAAAATATCGGCTTGTAAGTTCAGATCAAGCAGTAAACTGACAAGATTTTCAATTTGTTGATAAATATCAGCCCTGGTAGTCGAGCTACTCAATGAAGCGATCAAACCTGACAGCGTATCAATCAGTTGGTTAATGTCTGTGGTATGGGCGAAGAAGTCCACATCAGCAGGGATATGGCGTGCAAATGACGAATCAGGCGATGCGGCATCATTTGTTAATGCTGTATCCCGCTGTTGCACCACATCGACCGATAAAGCCTGAACGTCATTGATCTGAAAACCAACCGCCATCGCCCCTAGTGTATCAACTTGAAAGCCAAGCGCAGCAAAAATTTCGCGTATCGCCGGGTCAGGGCGTAGGTCACGCATAAAACGCCCGGTGCTAGCGTAAAATAATGCCTCGTAGCCTGTATCCGGCAAAGTTGCCATCGCTTGCTTAAAATCATCATCATCCGCTAATGTGGGGGATGGTGCAATGTTCGCCGCAGTAGACCCAATGGTAATATGCAAATTCGTCTTGCTCAGGGCAAGCACAGTCTCTTGTTCTAGGAGTGTGTAAATCGTGTAATCTGCGCTATTTTGTACGGTAGCATCTGGCAATGTCAGCGTCAAAAACCCTTCGAGCGGTTGATAATTCTCTAGTGGGGTAACAATATGAATAACGAGTGACTCAGGATTGATGAGCGATCCATCATCTAATATATTTACGCCGATTGCAACATAATCACCGATGATGCTGGTCAAAATCGCCATCACATCTAATCCCAGGTTATCAATCCCTAAGGCTTGGCTCATCATGCCGGAAAATGTCAGCGGTTCATCCATAGTAATCGGGAGCGCCTGGCTAACTCGTAACAAGAGGGTGTCTAGCCGCGTGATGGTATTCACATCAGTCTGCAAACTGGCGAAAAGATCCACTGATGGCATATGCACCGCCATATCCAGCGGTTCCACTTGTTGATGCGGCATCACGGCAATCATAAAAAAGCTGAGGACGATCACAATAAAGCGTTTGAATTGTGCTATCATGTTACACCTTTCTTTCGCCAGATAGTTAACGCGAATAAAAACGCAACGAAACACCCCACAAGACCAATAAGCGACATCTCACTAATCGTCTGAACAGTGGCGTTAATATACGTTGTCGCAAAGATAATCGTATAATCTTCTGGCCGCACCAGATCGAATATAAAACGACCTTCTTCCATCGATGCAACCAGATCGTTGATGCGTTGTGAGCCAAATGTACTTAAGGTGCTAGTGGCAATCGTCATGCCAATCATACGCACCCCTAACAACAAGGCGGATGCCATGCCACGTTGTTGGTCACTCACTGCGCCCAGAGTTGCGGCGATAATCGGTGTAGATGCCATGCCAATACCTAAGCCACTCACAGCCATCATCACGCTAATTTGCAAGTTGGTCATATCGATGTTCAAGAGCAAGCCGACCATACCATACCCCACCACCGCAAATGCAAGGCCGATAAACAGCGTATACAGCGTGCCGATACGGTTAATCAGCCAACCACCGACTATAGACGCTAGGGCAAGCGGCAACGCAAAAGCAGCCATCAGAATGCCTGTGTCTAATGAGGCATCTTTGAGCACTTCAGCCAATATTGGCTCAAAAGCTGCTACGAAGCCGATTTCATTTAACCCTTGGATGTTAATCAGCAAGGGGACACTCACCAATGGGATAAACATACAGAAGCCGAGCAGCAAGTTAATGAGCGTGCTGCTGGCGACCCTGGAAGATTGAATCATATCAGGGGCAATTAACGGCGAAGCACTTCTACGCTGTGTCACTAACAGAATGCCAGCCAGCCCAAAGGCTATACCGATCATCGGCAGTGCCGTGCTGATATTGATCTGATCGCCTGTCGCATCAATACTGACCAAACCTAGCGTTAAACTCGTCAGCATACCCGTCATGATCAAAAAACCGACGACATCAAAGCGTCCTTGTGTTTTTCGTGGTGTGACATCCTTGAGCATGACGGCATTAATGGACATCGCCAGCAGAACAAGCGGAATGTTAATTAGAAATATGGCTTTCCAGGGTAGAAACTGCACCACCACCCCACCCCAAGCCGCGCCCATCAGCCAACCGAGTGTATCCAACGCCATAACGATACCCAGCGGTATAGCGCGGCGGTTGGCCGGGAATAAGTCACT
>DAOTTT010000140.1:0-24392 GCA_034437635.1 Anaerolineae bacterium
GGAACGCCTAAGCGATCAATGATGGTATGTGCAACGTTCAAAAGTGACAAACCACCATAATGCGGGAAAAGCATCTCATCACGCCAATCAACATCTAAATCCAGCAGGCGATTGTTAAGGATGACGGTTTCAAGTTCTTGGGCGGTCTGCGACAGCGAAAAATCGGGCATGGCAGGCAATTAACTCCTGTTGTGATTACCAATATGGTAGCAGCATATCGCGCCCATGCTGTTTAATCAAGGTCGCCAATATCATCGCAATATTCCATGCGTCGTCATGGCCGCGATGGTGCATCCCTTCCAACGGGATATCCGAGATCTTTAACGCCCGCGCCATGCCCACCTTCTTACCGCCATTTTGCACACTGGCGAACAAACGTTTTAAGTCCAGGTGACTTTCCGCAAAAGGATACGGTACAGCGAAGGACTCCGCTTGTTGCTGGAACATTTTCCGGTCGTAACTGCCCCAACTTACCCAAAGATGTGATTTTGTAGCGTAGTCTTCTTCTAGCACATGGCACGCCTCTGCATAAGTGATGCCTTCATCGACCATCTCTTGTGTAAGTGAGGTCAACGATGTGCAAAACGGGCTAACTTTTGAGCGCGTCGGTTTAATGAAAATACTGCGTTTTTTGTCGCGCTGCAAAGACTTGAGATCTAACGTACACACGCCAATCTCGATGATTTCGTTTTGCTCACCGGACGGCGGATTTTTCTTCCAGCAGGTCGCTTCAATATCGACAATCACCACAAAATCACGTCGTATACTCATAGGAGACTCCGCATATCGTCCGCGCTAGTCACCGGCATCTGACAGGTGAAGTTCTCGCATACATACACGGTCGGCTCGCCGCCACGCTGCACGCGATAATTCAGCAGCGGGATAGTCGTCTCGCCGTCTACGTCGTCTTCAGCTAAGGCGATAATCACATTAGGGCGATACGTTTCTGTCGTCACTTGGAGCAAGGCCAGCGTATTATCTACACTTGGATCACCGACAACAGCGACTTCTGCAACGCCATTGACGATCATATCCACCGCGTTAAGCGACTCCCCGAAGGCTTGCGGATACTGCTTGAGGGCTTCCACTAACAAGCGCAGCATCCCACGCGCAGCCTCATCATAACGGACATCGCCCGTGTATGCACCCAAGCGCAGTAATTGCTTCGCCATCATGCTATTGCCGGAAGGCACGGCGTTATCTTGCAGCGCACGCGGGCGCACAATCAGCTTTTCGTGGTCGTCGCTGGTATCATAAAAGCCGCCCTCATCCGCCGGGAAGTGATGGAGAACGACATCGGCCAGTTCTCGCGCAGCCACGAACCAGCGTTCCTCAAATGTAGTTTGGTATAGTTCAAGCAGCGCGTCGATCATATTGGCGTAATCTTCCAGGTAGCCGTTGAGCTTGGCTTTGCCATCTTTGTAAGTCCGCAGCAAACGACCATCTTCTGTGCGCAGATTGTCGAGCAAAAACTCCCCTGCACGGATCGCCGCAGTGCGATAATCCTCACGCCCTAGCACCCGCGCCGCTTCCGCTAGGCTGGCTAACATCATGCCGTTCCAGGCAGTTAAAATCTTGTCATCCAAGCCCGGATGCACGCGATGCGTCCGCGTAGCATACAGTGTATCTTTGATGGCGGCGAGGCGTTCGGTCAACGTGTCCTCGTTGATGTTCAGCCGTTCGGCGACAACATCGGCATCATTGGGTACATAGAGGATGTTTTTACCCTCAAAATTACCGCCGCTGGTCACGCCCCAATATTCAACGGCGATCTGATAATCGGACTCGCTCAAAAGCGATTGCAGTTCGTCCAATGTCCACACGAAGAACTTACCTTCTTCGCCTTCACTGTCGGCATCTGTCGCGCTATAAAAACCGCCTTCGGGCGCAGTCATCTCGCGCAGAATGTAATCGTAAATTTCTTCGGCAATGGTCTTATAAAATGCGTCCTGTGTGACCTGCCAAGCGTGCAGATACACGCGGCTGAGTTGTGCGTTGTCATAGAGCATCTTCTCAAAGTGTGGTACGAGCCACATCGCATCCACGCTATACCGCGCAAAACCACCGCCGATCTGGTCATAAATGCCGCCCCGCGCCATCTTTTGCAACGTATACGTGACCATATTCAGTGTATGCGGGTCTTTCGTGCGGACATACGCCCGCAGCAAGAATTCTAAATTCATGGGTTGCGGGAACTTGGGCGCACCGCCAAAGCCACCATACATCTTATCGAATGCTTGTGCTTCACGATCAACGGCGGTATCGAGCAAATCGACGTTTAAAGCGGCATCATCACCGCCAATATTCAATAGACTTCGATCCAGTGATTGGGATAATTGCGTCGCTGAGGCTTCGACTTCATCCCGACGATTCGCATAAGCATCATACACCCCGCGCAAAATCTGCCGAAAAGATGGCATCCCATAACGGGCTTCTAGCGGATAATACGTCCCGCCATAAAACGGGCGGCCATCCGGCAACAAAAAGACTGTCATCGGCCACCCCCCACGCCCGGTCATCGCCTGCACCGCATCCATGTAGATCGCGTCAACGTCCGGGCGTTCTTCGCGGTCAACCTTAATGTTGACATAAAGCTCATTCATGATCTGTGCAGTTTCGGCGTGCTCAAAGCTCTCATGTGCCATCACATGGCACCAATGGCAGGCGCTATACCCCACACTGAGCAATACTGGCTTATCTTCGGCCTTCGCTTTCTGTAAGGCTTCATCCCCCCAGGGGTACCAATCAACGGGGTTATCTTTATGCTGTAATAAATAAGGACTGGTCTCGTTCTGTAGGCGATTCATCAAATCATCCATAATTGGTTATACAAAAAGGACACGCGCTCTGGCGTGTCCTTCTATTTTTACAGATTATGCGACATAAATCTACCAAGTGAGCATAGGTGGATCGTCGTCACCATCATCTTTTTCTTCTACCCAATAGCTTTCGAGCCAGTCGAGCAACTTCTTCGTCACATCCGGCGTAAAGCGGGCAGCGGCTTCAAAGCCGTTTGGAGAAAACGCATAAAAATTCGAGTAATACTTGCGGGCGATGCAGATCACATAATCCTGCTCCCAACGAGTCGGCCCCCACAAGAACGCCAGCCCGCCCTCATGTCGTCGCATGAGTTCTAACCAGCGTGTACGATCAACCAGATCCCGCAGGACAAAGCGCAAAGTCAACATAGAGCCAAAGGTGAACGATACCTGCACCACTTGCGAGGCTTTATCCGCGTCGAAGATGACTGTTGCTGCCCCGTCTGATGTGGAGATGGTCGCCACCCCGCGCCCGGTGCGCGTGCCCAATGTACGGAACTTAACCGTAGACATTACCGGCATCGCACTAAAGCGACTGGCAAGCTCGACATCAAGATCAATCTCACCGTTGAAAAATTGCTGCAATGTCCAGGGCGGCTCGGCGGGCGGTTGGGGCAAGTTGGCCTCTGCCGCCTCAATCAACTCTTTGGATTCATCTTCTTCAAGGACTTGAATTGCCTTAGAAATAAATTCCTTGGTGTTTTTTAACAATTCAGCCGCATTGGGCTTTTGCGCTTCAGTGTCTTTAGGTTGTTTTGCTAATGCCCGACTGGGTATTGTAGGGTCGGATGGTTTAGCATTTTGTTCTATTTTTGATTTATCGTCGGTCATGGTGATTGGCCTTCTAACCGCATTGTAAGTCCATTATAGGCGATGAACGCTGCACTTACAAACAAGTTCCATTCATTCGGTGCTGACAAAATGTTTGTGTTGTTCTAATATTGGATGATTACACTTCAGTTACTATATCTATTCGTATGTAGGGATCGAACATGCAGTTCCCCAATAACAACAATGATAACGACAACGGGCGGCGCAACAACCGACCACCCGACGATCAAAACGATAATAACCAAGAACCGGAACAACCCGATTGGAGAAAGTGGTTCTGGCCGGTCGTATCTGTATTACTGCTGACTTGGTTATTTATCCAGTTCGTCGGTGCTGGGAGTGCAGGTAATGGCACAGGCGTGAGCTATGATGTCCTCTTTGAACAAGCCAGTGCTGGCAACGTGCAAGAGATCAACATTCGCGGCGAAGATGCCAGCGGCACCTTTCGTAGCCCAGTAGAGTTCCAGAACGGTCAAGTAGGCAGCAACTTCTCCTTGACATTACCAACCGATCAACAGCAACTCCAAGAAGCATTGGTCGCCAGTGATGCCACCATTAATTATGACTCGCCAGAGACGTCAACGCTGCTGCTCTTGCTGTTCCAGTGGGCACCGTTGATCCTCATCATCGCGTTCTTCGTGTGGACGGCACGCCGCGCTCAACGTCAGATGGGTGGCGCGATGGGCTTTGGCCGCACCCAAGCGCGGGAATATTCCGTTGAAAAGCCCCAGGTGACCTTTACCGATGTCGCCGGGCAGAACGCAGCCAAACAAGAGCTTGTCGAAGTCGTGGACTTCCTCAAAGAGCCGGATAAGTATATCGCCCTGGGCGCACGCATCCCGCGTGGTGTGTTGCTCATCGGCCCACCAGGGACTGGTAAAACGCTGTTGGCGCGTGCTGTCGCCGGCGAAGCCAACGTCTCGTTCTTCAGCATTGCCGCGTCGGAATTTGTGGAAATGTTCGTCGGTGTCGGTGCTTCGCGTGTGCGTGACTTGTTCAAACGTGCTAAAGAAAACTCCCCTAGCATCGTTTTCATCGACGAAATTGACGCTGTAGGGCGGCAACGTGGCGCAGGCTTAGGCGGCGGCCATGATGAGCGCGAGCAGACGCTTAACCAGATGCTCGCGGAAATGGATGGCTTCGACCAGACCGAAAGCGTCATCGTCATGGCCGCGACCAACCGTAATGACGTGCTCGACCCGGCGTTATTGCGGCCTGGCCGTTTTGACCGACAAGTTACGGTCGGTCTGCCTGACCGCAAAGGCCGCCACGCGATCCTTAAGATCCACACACGCGGCAAACCGCTAGATAGCAGCGTAGAGCTTGAGTCCCTTTCACGCGGGACGATTGGCTTCTCCGGTGCGGACTTAGCCAACCTTGCCAATGAAGCAGCATTAAACGCTGCGCGGCGTAATGCGCGCAAAATTTCCATGCGCGACTTCTCTGATGCGTTTGACCGCATCGTACTCGGTACAGAAAGCCCGCCGCTTTCCGACCCGCAAGAACGCAAGGTAGTCGCCTACCACGAAACGGGGCACGCTTTGATCGCTGCATTGTTGCCGGATGCCGACCCCGTGCTCAAGGTGACGATTGTCCCGCGTGGGCAAGCACTCGGCATCACCGCGCAAATGCCCAACGACGACCGCCGCAACTATCCGCAACGCTATTTAGAAGCCCGTATGCGCGTGCTACTCGGTGGCCGTGCCGCGGAGCAACTCGTCTTTGGCGAAGTCACAACTGGTGCAGAAAACGATCTCCGCCGGGTGACAGACCTTGCCCGGCGCATGGTGGCACAATTCGGCATGAGTGAAACCATCGGTCAGCTTAACTTTGGCGATAACGACCGTCAGCCATTCCTCGGCTACTCGCTCTCGCAGAACCGCAATTACAGCGAAGAAACCGCGTCCAAGATTGATGAAGAAGTCACTCGTATCGTCAACGAGACATATAGTGAAACCATCAATATTTTGAAAGAAAACCGGGATAAGCTCGAAGCCCTCGCGCAAGAACTGCTTGTGCAAGAGGTCATCGAACAAAAGGAAATGTATCGCGTCCTGGGCATGAGCGGCGAACTGGGCGAAAACGGCATCCACTTCTCGCTTGATGCCATGACTGATGATGTCGAAGTGGACAGCAATGGCTCGGCACAACACGACGGGGACGATCAACCCGAAGCAAGTGAAGAAGACAGCACGACGAACGAAAACGATTAATTCGTCTCAACACACACTAAAAAGAGCGTAGTCTGCATCAGGCTACGCTCTTTTAATTTACTTGATGATAGTCTGATAAATTTATCTTAAGTCACTAAAGAGGTTGTGATAAAATAATCTAACGTTGATTTAATTATATTGTGAGGAAGTATTCTATGATCTCAGATCAGTCGGAAAAAGTACTCAGTGGTTTTGACTTTTTTAAACTTGACGAAAAATTAAATGACGAACAACGCGCCCTACGGGATCGCATCCGCGACTTTAACGAAGATGTCGTCTTCCCGAATATTAACCCTTATTGGGATCGTGCGGAGTTCCCCTGGGACATCGCCATGAAAATTAAAGACCTCGGCATCGTCGGCGGGGCGATCAAAGGCTACGGCGCACCTGGTCTTGATCCGCTTTCGGTCGGGGTCGTCAGCTATGAGATGGCACGCGGCGACGGCGGCCTGTGCACGTTCTACGGGGTGCAAAGTGGCCTGGCGATGACCTCCATTTACGGCCTTGGGTCAGGAGAACAGAAGGAACGCTGGTTGCCGCAAATGTCTACGATGGAAAAGATCGGCGCGTTTGGCCTTACCGAACCATTCGTCGGCTCTAACGCCGGGTCGATCCGCACGACGGCGAAAAAGGACGGCGACAGCTACCTACTCAACGGTGCCAAACGCTGGATCGGCAACGCCAGCATCGCGGATCTCATCGTCATCTGGGCGCGGGATGATGACGGCACTTTCGCCGGGTTCGTCGTGGAAAATCCGCAAGAAGCCGAAGGCATGGAAATTGAAGTCATCCCCGGCAAGATTGGCAAGCGTACCGTCCTCAATGCGGACATCCGCATGAGTGATGTGCGCGTCCCGGCGGCTAACCGTCTCGCTAACGTGAAGTCCTTCCGCGATGTCACCCGTGTGCTATCCGGTGGGCGTTATGGTGTCGCTTGGGAAGCCGCTGGTGCGGCAGCAGCCTGCTTTGAAGTCGCCCGCAAGTATGCGCTAGAGCGTGAACAATTCGGCAAGCCCATCGCCAGTTTCCAGTTGATCCAACAAAAGCTGGTTGAAATGGCCTCAGAAGTCACGCAGATGCAGTTGGTCTGCTATCGTATGGCCGAACTCTATGAGCGCGGGGAACTCAACGAAGGCATGGCATCAATGGCGAAGTACAACAACGCACGCAAAGCGCGTCAAGTGGCTTTACTAGCGCGTGAAGTCCTCGGCGGTAATGGCATTTTGATCGAAAATCATATTGCCCGCTGGCTGACCGATGCCGAAATCATCTACACTTACGAAGGCACAAACGAAGTCAACCTGCTGATTACAGGTCGTGCGTTGACAGGTATTAACGCCATCGTTTAAGCAATCAAAAGGGTGGACGTTATGCATGTCCACCCTTTTGATCCCGTAGATTATTCTTGCTCTGCCTGTAATTCGCGGATCACACTTTCTGCGATGTGCGGCGGCACTTGGTCGTAGCGGGTAAATTCCATCTCATAGATGCCCCGTCCACCCGTCATGGAACGCAGATCGTTACCATAACGCATCATTTCCGCTAAGGGAACTTCTGCATTGATGATACTACGCCCGGCGACGGTATCCATGCCCATCACCCGACCACGACGCGGCGTTAGGTCGCCCATGATCTCGCCCATCAGGTTCTCCGGAACGATGACTTTCACCGACATAATCGGCTCTTGGAGCACAGGCGTAGCTTTATTGAAAGCATCCTTAAACCCCTCGCGCCCGGCAATTTGAAAGGCGATGTCTTTACTATCAACGGGGTGCTCTTTGCCGTCGAACACTTCCACGCGGACATCCACCACTGGGAAACCGGCGATAATACCCTCATCCAGCACACTATGAATACCCTTTTCGATGGATGGCAAGAAGGCTTGCGAGATCGCACCACCAAAAATATTTGTCTCGTAGACAAAGCCCTCACCGGGGTTTGGATGCACGCGCAGCGAGACTTCCGCAAATTGCCCGGCACCGCCGGTTTGCTTCTTGTGGCGGTAGGTGGTCTCCGCTTGTTTGGTCACTGTTTCGCGGTAAGGCACCTTCGGCATTTTCGTGTCGATACCAACGCCAAGTTGCTCCGCACGGCTGATCGCCAATTGCACATGAACTTCGCCCATGCCTTCAAGCACAACCTGCTTGGTATCCGGGTTATTGCGCCATTGCAAGGTAGGGTCAGCATCCGTCAAGCTGGTGAGGATCGTCCCCATCTTAGCACCGTCGCCCTGGGTGCGCGGGCTGAGCGCCACCTGATACAGCGGCGTGGGGAATTCTGGCGTGACGATCTTCAGCTTATCGCTCTTACCGCAGATGGTATCCCCGGTCTTGGTGTGGTTGAGCTTGGCGACAACGCCAATATCCCCAACATGCAGCATAGTGACGTTTTCCGTCTCTTTACCGCGAATTTCCAGGATATTGGTAAAGCGTTCATCTTTATCCGCCATCGCGTTATAATACGTCTCGCCGGATTTCATCTGACCGCTAAAGATGCGGAAGTAATTGAGCGTCCCCACATACTTATCGTTGACCGTCTTAAATACGTAGGCAGCCAACGGACCATCGTCAGATTGCGGTGCTGTGAGATATTCAAGATCATCGTCTTCTGTGCGATAAACACCCACACGGCGGACATCTGGCGATGAGGTATAATGAATGAGCGCCTCCATCAGCGGGGAAGTGCCGACGTTGGCCGTACCGGAGGTTACGAATACCGGAACAGTATTTAGCTCGTGGTTGCGGGCAGCTTTACGCATCCCCATTCGAATTTCCTCAGATGTCAATTCTTCTTCCGCGAAGTATTTTTCGATCAGTTCGTCGTCGGCTTCCGCTGCTGCTTCCACGAGCGCGAGCCGTGCTTCTTCAACTTCATCTACCATATCACTCGGCAATTCAGAACGCTCCTTACCCACATCATAGTAAGCCTTGCGTGTCTGTACACCGACCACACCCTTAAAGTCAGATTCTTTGCCAATGGGCAGCATAACCGGAATAAATTTATGATCGTCGTAAAGTTCGCGCAGTTGGTCGAGCGTGCGGTAAAAATCCGCATTTTCACGATCCATCTTGTTGATGACGATGATAACGGGTTGTAGGTACGTCTTGGCATATTCCCACGCTAGTTCCGTGCCTACCTCCACACCAGCCACCGCGTCAACCACGACGATGACAGCATCCGCCACGCGGATCGCGTTTTTTACCTCGCCTTGGAAGTCGGTATAGCCGGGCGTATCTAACACATTAATTTTGTGATCTTCAAATTCTAGGGGAATAAGTGATGTTGAGAGCGAAATACCGCGTTGTTTTTCATCGTCAGTCCAGTCGGAGACGGTGTTACCGTCCTCCACCCGTCCCATCCGGGATGTCTTGCCGGTATTGAACACCATGGCTTCCACCAGAGATGTCTTGCCGCACCCCTGGTGGCCGACTAGAGCGACGTTTCTAAGTTTGTCCGTTTCATAAACTTTCATCAGATCGTAACCTCCGAAAAACATTATTTTAGTTTCAGAACATAGCCTTAATTTTAGCAAGCAATTGAATTTTAAGTCGGTGTTAAACGTTTGTCAAACATGGTGACATCTGTCATTGCCCCAGCCACCATGTTACAATCGGGACTGTACCATCGGACAACAGGACGAAAGTTATGGTAACCAAAGACAGAATAAGTGATTATTTATTTAGAGGTCATTTAGACGACTTAGACCCAGACGTTGCAGAGCTTGTCCGCCACGAGACGGCTCGCCAGCAACGCTATCTCATCATGATTCCATCAGAGAGCACCGTGCCGCAAGCCGTGCGCGAGACGCTCAGCAGTGCCTTCCACAACATCTACGCGGAAGGCTACCCGCTGGAATCGACCCGGCAGTTAAGCGAAGATGAGATTTTAGATTACAACGCCCGCTTGCCAGAGTTTCGACGCATCGCGGACGAACGCTACTACAAAGGCACCGAGTACGCCAACATCGTTGAGTCACTCGCCCGGCGACGTGGTGCGGAAGTCTTCGCCGCGAACGGCCTACGCCCAGAGCAACTTTTCGTCAACGTGCAGCCGCTTTCCGGCGCACCGGCGAATAGCGCCGTGTATACGGCATTGCTCAACGTGGGGGATACCGTCATGGGGATGGATTTGATCCAAGGCGGCCACCTGACACATGGTAGCCCAGTCAACCGCAGCGGCAAGTTCTTTAACATCGTCAGCTATGGCATCACGCCAGATGGCAACATTGATTACGAGCAAATGCAGCGCCTTGCGGAAGAACACCGCCCCAAGATGATTATCGGCGGGTATAGCAGCTTCCCCTACCAAGCGGATTGGGCGAAATACCGCGCCATCGCGGATTCGGTCGGCGCTTATCTGCTGGCGGATGTCGCCCATGTCGCTGGTTTGGTCGCGGCGGAGGTCTACCCTAGCCCAGTCGGGATCGCGGATGTAGTCACGTTTACCACGCATAAGACGCTCAACGGGCCACGCGGCGCGATGATTATCACGCATCGCAAGGACATCGCTACCAAGGTTGATCGTGGGGTGTTCCCCGGTGAACAAGGCGGCCCCCACGTTAACCAGATCGCAGCTTTGGCCGTCGCGCTCAAGCTAGCGAAGACCGAGCAGTTCAAAGAACTCCAAGAGCAGACCGTCGTCAATGCCAAACGGCTCGCCAAAAAGCTGGACGAGCGCGGCTTGACTATCGCCTATGGCGGCACCAACACACACCTGCTCAACGTTGACCTTACAGCGATCAAAGGCGCAGATGGCACTAATCTCAGTGGTGACATGGCCGCCCGCATCTTGGACTTAGTCGGCATCGTCGCCAATCGACAGACGATCCCCGGCGATACCAGCCCACTCCGCCCGAACGGGATACGCTTGGGCACACCTTGGATTACACAGCGCGGCTTTACGGAAGTAGAGATCGACGCATTGGGTGACATCATCGCTGATGTGTTGCTCGCAACGGTGCCCTTTAGCTATCATGGCCGCCGCCGTCCGTTAGCGCGTGCCAAGCTGCCATTTGACGTATTCCAGCAAGCCCGTTTGCGCGTGCGCGATCTCGCGGCGAGTGTTGGCATTGATACCGATGCCGCCGTTGACGATTATCCGCACTTTAGCTATATGGACAGTGCGCCGAACACCACACCATTGATGGTCAAAGTCAGTGGTGACAAGGCCGCGCAATTCTTGCAATACACACTTACAAGCGATGTCTTCGCGCTCAGCGACGAAGAAGCACAACCCACCGCGATCCTCACGCCGGATGGCTCGACGCTAGCGGTGGGCGTTGTTGGGCGCGTCAGTGCAGACGAGTATTTACTCCACATCAACCAAAATGGCGGAACCGCCGCCACATGGATGCGCTCACTCTCCGATGGCTTTGTGTTGATCGATGAAAACGACCCTTATGCACGGGTACCGGGGCCAGTCAATGTGCAGGTAACCGGGGAAGACACCACACAAGAGATTGATGTCAACGCGGTTTATGCGCCGGACAAAGGCTATTTCATCGGCCAAAACGGGCAGAATTACAGCGGCCCCACCGCTGATACCGACTTGCACCCGTTCCAATGGCAAGAACCGGAAGACCCACCTTTGCTCACGACTACGCTCTATGATCTGCATCAGGAATTAGGCGCGAAAACGGTGCCCTTCGCCGGGTACGATATGCCGGTATGGTATAGCTCCGTACAAGATGAACATCTCGCCGTGCGCAACAATGCCGGGGTGTTCGATGTGACGCATATGGGCGCGTTCGACTTCCAAGGCGCGGATGCCGCCGCCTTCCTCGAATTGGTCACGACGAACGATGTCATCAACTTAGCTATAGGATCATCGCATTACACCTACTTCTTAGATGTCGATGGCGTGCCACTCGATGACCTAATGATCTACCGCTTGGCGGACGATCACTTCTTGGCCGTCGTGAATGCGTCCAACAATGATAAAAATTGGGCGTGGCTCAACGCGGTGAAAGATCATCAAGTCGTCATCGACCCACACAACCCCACCCGCCGCGCACCGCAGAACTTCGTCATGCGTGACCTGCGAGCGCCGGAAACAGGTGATGATCGCCGCGTGGATGTCGCCATTCAAGGGCCAGCCAGCCGCGATATGTTGCTCGGCATGGAAACCGACGACGCAACCCGCGCCCAATTGACCAAGCTCCCTTGGGCGGGGGTAATGCGTGGCACGTTTAACGGTATTGATCTCATCATCTCACGCACCGGGTATACCGGCGAGCGTGTCGCGTTTGAACTGTTCGTTCACCCGGAGCAAGCGCCGGACTTATTCAAACAATTGGTCAATGCCGGGGCAGCGCCATGTGGTTTAGCGGCACGCGATAGCTTACGCACAGAGGCCGGATTGCCGCTATACGGTCATGAACTCGCCGGACCGCTCAACCTAGACCCGGCAGATGCAGGCTTTGGCAGTTATGTCAAGCTGTGGAAGCCCTTCTTTGTCGGCAAGCACGCCCACATTGCACGCGAGAAAAAGCGTGATGCCGTTGTCGTGCGCTTCCGCCTGGAGAATAAGCGCGGGCGGCCACCGCATCAAGGTGATCCACTCGTGGATGAAAAGGGCAAAGTGGTCGGCATCGTCACTAGTTGCAGCATTGATAGCGACGGCTACCAACTCGGCCAAGCCTACGTGAAGACCAGCCATAAGAAGATCGGCACACAACTCGGCGTTTTCGCTGGCGCGGAGCGTGCAAAGCCCGTTACGCTCTCCGGGTTATCGCTCGGCAAACGCATCACCGTAGCGGATACCGTCGAAATTCTCTCTCGCTTCCCTAAGTGGCGTTAGACAAAACAAGAGGGGCGCTTTGTCGCTCCTTATTTTTTCTTCGGGCGATTACGCGCAATCACACTCAAAATACGGCTGTGTTGAGCAAAGATGACCAGCGTATCGCCCGCGCCGACCATCACATTATGCGCTGGTTGCACCTCGGCTTTGTCTTGCTTGCTGTAGAGCACAACATCCATATTTTCCTCGCGCTGTAATTCGCCCACGCTGCGACCATCTAGAAAACATTCGGCCTCTACTGTGATGTGCGCCATGCTGTACTCCACATCGCCCACCCTCAATGTCTGCGTGATCTCAATGCCTAATGCCGCCCCGGCAAAGGCCGGAGCCGCCAAATTAGACGAACTCAGCACGGTTTGCACGTTCATAAAGTGCTTGATCTGATTGGAAAATTGCTCGTCCCATACCCGCGCCACAATGCGAATATCCGGGTTAAGCTCCCGCGCCTTCATAATAGCCTCTAAGTTGACATGATCGTTACCCGTACAAGCGACGAATGAAATCGCATGAGGCAACCCCGCTTGTTTTAACGTCTGCGAGGTACGCCCATCTGCTATAATCATCGGCACGCGCAACCGCTCTAAAACCTCCATTATGCCGTCATCAGGGTCATTGTCGATCACCACAACATCATGGCCCATCTGCGAAAGTTCGAAGATCACGCGCATCCCCACATGCCCCGCGCCGAAGACGATCACATGCTGGCGGTAAGTTGATGCAATAGCGGCCATCCAAGTATCCTGTCTTTCATGTTTATCGAAGAAAACACGTACAAAATCCGCAGCACCCCGCGCCGCGATATACACGAATAAAAGCGGCATCCCATACCAAAATAAGACAAGATGCAGTTCCCTCGGCACCGTTAAATCTGGTGACTCTAAGATCATCATCTGCAACATGATATAAGGGCGATCAATGAGCGGGACATGCTCTGTTGGATATGCCAACTGATGCAATTCCCCATACACTATACCTAAAAAAACTGTGGCGATGAAGAAATAGATTAGCGGCACTTTAAACTCTCGCCAGAGCGCCATGTAATCCCGGAAGACAGCCGTCAAGTAGCGCCGCAGCGGATGGCGCTTCTTGGGTTTATCAAGCACGAGCTTCGTATAAGACATAAGCAAACCGAACACTAACAATCATTAAACAAAAGTATAGCAGCAATTCTAGCGTAAGAGCAAAATCAACACCGAAAGCGTCAACGGACTGAGCAGCGTAGAGATCAACACCAAGCTCAACGCCAGATCACGGTCAAGCTCAAACTCAATCGAGAAAATCAACGTCAAAACAGCGGTAGGCATACTCGCTTGGATGATAAACGCCGTCCGTGCATCGCCCGTTAACGCCAAGATCGCCGCAATGGCGATCGCCACAAACGGCGCAACCAATAACTTGAGGCTTACCCCGGTGAAGACCAAACGCAAGCGGCTTAGATGCGTCATCGCCCCAAGCTGCAAGCCGAGCGTAATTAGCATCATCGGGATCGCCGCATCAGCGACCCGCTCCACCGGGCGCAAAAGCACCAACGGCATCTCGACTTGCAGCGTGCGGAGCAAAAACGCCGCGATCACAGCATATACAGCCGGGGTCTTCAGGACGTTACCGAACGCCTGCACAGGCGATGACCGCCCATTCGACGCGACGTATACGCCCAACGTATAATTGAGCGACACATTGGCGATGAAGACCACCGCCGCCCGGCTTAACACGGCCTCATCAAAGGCAAACCCCACCAGCGACAGCCCAAAGTTCCCGGCATTGAGGCAAAATGCCGATAGCATCACATTAGACCGTTGTACCGCACTTACGGATTGCAAGCGTAGCACGCCGAAGGCCAAAGTCAGCATCGCCACTTGGAAGAGCACCGTCCCGCCGAACAACGCCGCAAACTCGCCCCCGTCAATGTCGCTGTTGTACAGCAAGACAAACACCAATGACGGCGACAGCAAATAATAAATCAGCGTGCTGATGGGCTTCGGTTGAATATCAAATTGACGGCCAATGACAAACCCCGCCAACGCGATGATCAAAATCGGCGCGATGTTATCGACAAAAATTTGCAAGAGTTCGAGCATAGTGAGCACCTGACGCAAAAAAAGGACGCAGCCTATAGCTGCGTCCTTTTGGTTTTTAAATACAGTCGCGTCTAAACAGACACGTTCTTCATGATGGGCGCACAACACAAGATGAGTTGCTTGGCCGCTTTGACTTCATCCAAGCGACGTACAGGCATTGTGTGCGGCGCTGTATGGAGTACATCCGGCGTTTCGCGGGCTTCCTTGGCGATCTGCTTCATCGCGTCGATAAACACATCAAGCGTCTCTTTGGTTTCAGTCTCGGTCGGCTCGATTAACAACGCCTCTGGCACGATCAATGGGAAGTAGTTCGTCGGCGGGTGGATGCCGTAATCCATCAATCGCTTAGAAATATCCAGCGCGTGGATGTCAGTATCCGGGAAGCGCCCTTCAAGCACGAACTCATGCCCACAAGCACGATTATAAGGCACTTTGTACGCATCTTTGAGGTTCGCACGGATATAATTCGCGTTTAGCACCGCATGACGGCTTACCTCATGTAACCCTGTGCCGCCATATACGCGGATGTACGCATAAGCACGGATGTGCATCCCAAAGTTACCATGAAATGCCTTTAAACGGCCTATCGTCTTGGGCGGTTGCACCAAGCCATAAAGCGGCGCGTCGTGCTCTGCGTCCGCTGGCTCGACAACTTCAACCACTGGCCCCGGACGGTAATCAAGCAGACGTTCTGCAACACCGACAGCCCCACTACCAGGGCCACCGCCACCATGTGGCGTGGAGAAAGTCTTATGCAGATTGTAGTGCATCACGTCAAAGCCCAGTTCCCCCGGCTTGACGATGCCCATCAGCGCGTTCATGTTCGCGCCGTCCATATACATCAGGCCGCCCGCATCATGGACGGTCTTCACTACTTCGAGGATGTGCGCCTCAAATAACCCCAACGTGCTCGGCACTGTAATCATCATCCCGGCGATCTTTTCCGCCTTTGCGCCGGAGCAGGCTTCCCGCAGCGCGTCTAAGTCCACGTTGCCGTCGCTGTCGGATGGCAGTTCGACTACTTCCAACCCGGCCATCGTCACCGTTGCCGGGTTCGTGCCATGTGCACTATTAGGCACCAAGATTTTCGTGCGCTGGTCGTCACCACGATCCAGATGATACTTACGGATCATCAAAATCCCAGCAAATTCACCTTGAGCGCCCGCCGCCGGGAGTAAGCTCACCCCGGCAAAGCCGCTGACTTTCGCCAGCCAATCTTGCAGGTCAAACATGAGCTTAAGCGCCCCTTGTGCGCCTTCGCCATCCGTGAGTGGGTGCAAAGCCGCAAACCCCGGCAAACGTGCCATATCTTCGTTGAGCTTGGGGTTGTACTTCATCGTGCAAGACCCTAGCGGATAAAAGCCGGTATCAATCGCATGGTTAAACTGACTCAGGCGCACATAATGCCGCACAACTTCGTTTTCGCTCACTTCCGGCAAGGCCAGGTCATCGCGCAACAAGTCGGTTGGCAGGTCGCTCAAGGGTACATCTGGTTCGGGTAGATTTACCCCGATGCGCCCTTTGCCGCTTAATTCGTAGATCAGCGGTTCCAGCCCTTTGTCTTTTACTTTAGATTCCACTAAATCCATTGTCGCCATAATTTACTTTACCTCTCGCAACACATCCACTAGCGCGTCAATCTCCGCACGGGTGTTCATTTCAGTCACACACAGCAGCATATGATCCTTAAGGTGGGCGTACTCATCACCCAGATCTATACCGCCGATGATGCCGTTTTCGATCAACGCCGCGTTCACTTGCGCTACAGGCACCGGGCATTTGACCATAAATTCATTAAAGAAAACCTTATCCCGGTTGACGCTAAAGCCGTCTAATGCGTTGATCTGGTCAGCGGCGTAATGGGATTTATGATAGTTTAGTTCCGCGACCTTGCGCATACCCCGCTTGCCCATCAAAGCCATATGCACAGCGGCGGCTATTGTCATAAGCCCTTGGTTGGTGCAAATATTACTGGTGGCTTTCTCGCGGCGGATGTCCTGCTCGCGTGGGCGGAGCGTCATCACGAAAGCGCGGGTACCGTCTGCATCGGTCGTCTCGCCGATGATGCGCCCGGCAATCTTGCGCACGTACTTATCTTTTGTAGCGAAAAATCCCAGGTACGGCCCGCCGTAACTCAATGGCACACCGAGCGGTTGCCCTTCGCCGACCACAATATCCGCGCCAAACTCACAGGGGCTGCGGAACATACCGAGTGCTACCGGCGTACCCACAACGACGACAAATAACGCGCCGACCTCGTGAACTTTTTCCGCGAGATGCTTAAGGTCTTCCACCTGACCGAAGTAATTAGGATAACTGACCGCCAGCATCGCGGTGTTGTCATCCAGCATATCGATCAAGTCCGCAATATCAGCCTTGCCCTTATCACCCACAAACTTAATGTTGCCGCCCTGATGATAGGTGCGTACCACTTCGCGGTATTGCGGGTTAATGGCATGGCTGAGTATCACTTTGTTGCGCTTGTGCCGGGTGACTTCCATCGCCATAGTGACCGCTTCTGCGAGACTGGTCGCGCCGTCATAATGGCTAGCATTGGCCGCGTCCATCCCGGTGAGCGCACACATCATACTCTGATATTCGTACTGCGCTTGCAGCGTGCCTTGGCTCATCTCCGGTTGATACGGCGTGTAGGCGGTGTAATATTCACCCCGCAGCAGCATGTGATTAACAGCAGCAGGCACAAAATGATGATAGGCACCCGCACCTCGGAATAACGCAAAGTCGCCGGCGTGTTCGTTGGCTTCCGCCATCGCTTGCATCTCCGCGATGACTTCCATCTCGCTCATCGGCGCGGGGAGGTCCAACCGGGGGAAACGGTGACTAGCAGGCACCGCATCAAACAGGTCTTCGATGGTAGTAACACCAATGGCCGACAACATCTGTTGACGGTCTGCTTCGGTATGGGGTATATAACTCATACGTCTCTTCTCTGTAAACTAACGATCTTCACAATACGCTTTATAGGCGGTGGCATCCATTAAATCGCTTAAATCCGCCTCACCATCCAACTTGATTTTGACGAGCCACCCCTTACCGAACGGGTCGGTATTAATCAATTCCGGCTCATCTTCAAGGTCTTCGTTCACGGCGATGATCTCCCCGGCGACATGAGTGTACACATCAGAAGCCGCCTTGACAGACTCTACGGAGCCGAAGCTATCACCCTTCTCGAAGGTATCGCCCACATCTGGGAATTCAACATACACAATGTCGTTGAGTGCGTCCTGTGCATAGTCGGAGATGCCGATAACGGCGGTCTCACCTTCAATCCGCACCCACTCGTCACTTTCAGCATATTTCACGTCATCGGGGAATTGTAATTTAGCCATAATTCTTTACTCCTCAATAAATCAATTTAAAAAGCGAACAAGCGTAGTGCTGTTCGCTCTGTTGGTGATTTCGGTCACGTCCAGATGGCTTGACCCCATAGATCCTTTAGCCTGAGAGTTTCACAGGTTGACCAGCATCAACCCCGCTTGCCCCTTCGGCGGCCTGCACACAGCAGACGCTCTCTCCATAGGGAGTGTTTTGTACAAATTAGATTGTAACGGTATCCAGCAGGGATGACAAGCGATTTACGTAGTAATATCCAACCAGTCATAGAGATCATCACGCACAGACGACGGCAAGATCAAATTCATGGCGATATTACCCGTCGCATCAGCAATAATCGTCGGGCGAATGACCAACGCGCCGTCATCCTGCAAGCCCAACGCCAGGAGCGATTGCCCCGTCCCTACCTGGCGTGTGGTTTGTAGGCCGCTCACCGGCTTGAGCCACGCCAGCACACGCGCAATATCATCATAGCGTGGGCGCATGGCGATCTCCAAAGGACCATAACTTGCCGAAATGGATAAATAGCTCCCCTCGCGCCGCAGTGATAAATACGCGGTATCCGATTTCAGCGTAATAACCCCCGTTTTGGTATCACGGAGGACTTGGTTTAGCGTTTGAAAGTTGCGCATGTCACACCCCATTTGGGAATATAGTAATGGTCGGAATTATAACACAAGCATAAGGAACTTGTTCTAATTTGGGTGGTCGCGTGTACAATACGCCCCATACCCGTTCGTAATCAAGTAGAATAGTGCTATGCCAGAATTACCAGAAGTAGAAACCGTCGTCCGCAGCTTACGCCAGCCGCTCATCGGGCATACAGTGCAGGCCATGTGGTACGATTGGAGCAAAACAATCCAGACACCCGCGCCGCAAGCCTTCGCAGATCGCATCGTCGGGCAGACGTTCCAGGCTGTCGAACGCCGAGCCAAGTATATTATCTGCGTTTTAGATCATGACCTGTTGGTCGTGCATCTCAAAATGACCGGGCGTTTGTACGTCACGCCAGCCGATGCAGAACATCACGCGGATCGTTGGGTGCATTTCCGGCTAGATTTAGACCAGGGGCAGCAATTGCGTTTTTCCGACTCGCGCAAGTTTGGGCGCGTCTACCTTGTGAGCGAATTTGCAGAGATTAACGATACACTTGGCCCGGAGCCACTGGACGATGCGTTTACTGTCACCGTCATGCACGACCGCTTGCAAGGCCGTAAAAAGCAGATTAAGGCGCTTTTGCTCGATCAAACTTTTGTCGCCGGAATTGGCAATATCTATGCGGATGAGGCGCTCTTTAGGGCAAAAATCCGCCCAAAGCGCCTCGCTAACACGCTCACTGATGACGAAATCCAACGGCTACACGGTACCGTCCGCGATGCTTTACAAATGGGCATCCAACACGAAGGCGCGAGCATTAATTGGTATCGTAAGCCGGACGGATCAAAAGGTAATTCTCAGGATCACTTTTTTGTCTATGGGCGCACCGGCCAGCCATGTAAAAGCTGCGGAACGTCGATAGAAAAAATTCGTGTCGCCCAACGCGGCACCCATTTTTGCCCGATATGCCAAAAGTAGAGGGAATGATGCTTCTACAAATCGAAGGTAACGATGTTTTCAGCGACTTTTTAGGCCAAATACCGCCTGCGATCTTTATTTTTGTGTGTGGAGCGGGTCTGCTGTTGTTCGGGGCTTTTGCGTGGTTTGTTTATTTTAAACCCCAGCGCCAAAAGCGCCTCATGAGCGCCGAACAACCGCCAATCAGCACGTTGAGCAGTAGCCCGCTACCAGCCGACAACCCCAAAGCACAAACCGGCGACTTGCCCGATTTAGACGACCTGCTAGGGCGCGTTAAATCATCTGCACCGAGCGCACCAGCGCCACCCACACTTACAGACTCGTGGGTGACGCTTGCCAGTGGCGGCAAAATTAACGCGGAGGTTGTCTTGACTGTGCTGCGTGATCCGCGTGATGATCGTTTAATGGTGCGCTTAGATGATACGGCGTATCGCTCACTGAGCGACACACCAGAGGTCAAAGAACGTTTTGTCAAAGTGATGCGCGAGTTATCCGACATCGTAATGAAACCAGATGACAACCCGCCACCACTGGCCGACGAAGACGACATCGCAGCCCTGCTCGACGATGCACCCGCCAAGCCCACCCGCGAGTTTGCACCACCACCGCCCATCTCTGCTGATGGCGCGATGCCCGGCGACTTACCCAGTTATCGCATTGACGATAATGTGAGTGTTAGCGGGGGGAAGTATGTCAATAAAGCCACGCCAGAACTCAACATCGCCCAGGCAATTGACAGCTATCTACAGCACAAACTCCGTTATACACCGGAGATGCAAGGCCGTAGTATGCAAATTCAGCCCGCGCCACGCGGTGGCGTGCGCATCCGCGTGGATAATCAATTTTACGAAGCGGTGGACGAAATCCCGGACGCGGACACCCGCGCCTTTATTCAATCGGCGATCCAAGAATGGCAATCACGCCAGAAGTAGCGCACTCAGGCATAATCCCATTCTATAGGGGTCAATGCCGGGCGCTCACGCTCATCAAGCCCCAGGCGGCCAGCAGGTCGCTTGGGGTCATGCGGGAAGATAATGACCGCTAGTGTCTCCAGCGCCCATTGCTGCCAACGCCGTTTGGTTTCCAACGTCACCAACGGCTCGACATCATACGCAGTCATCCACCCCAACCGCTCAAAATGCACCGCATACGATGCCATATCGCAAGCGAAGAGCGCGTGTTGGCCGTCACGTTCCAGGCGCACGCTCATATGACCGGGCGTATGGCCGGGTGTCTGCACACCAAACACCCCCGGCGCAAGCTCAGTATCACCATCTAAAAGGCGTAACCGATCCTGAGCAACCAAGACATCCCAATTCGGGCTGAGGTATGTCGCGGCGGTGCGCTCGTTCGGGCGTATCGCATCTTCGTATTCGCGGCGCTGCACCACATATTCCGCATTCGGGAACGCCGGACGAAAAGCCTCATCTTCAGGGTTATAAATCACATTACCGGCGCAATGATCGGAATGCAGATGCGTATCAATCACCAGATGCACATCCTCCGGCATAACGCCCAACCGCGCCAAGCCGTCGAATAGTGTCCCTTGGGGGCGCGTCAGTCCCCATCGCTGCACCATCTTATCAGTGAGGTTTACCCCCAGGCCAGTATCCACAACGATGTTTTTGCCATCGACTTGAATCAACAGGCAATGTAAAGACATCGGCACCGTAAAGTTAGCATCTAGCTCAAAATAGCGACTGTACAAAACACGCGGCACCAAACCAAATGGCCCACCCGGATCTGCGCGGGTAATGCCATCGTTGATTAAAAATACGCGCATATCGCCCAATTGGAGCATATCTATACCTCTGCTAATTCGCGTTGAAACATCCGCACCAGTTCGCGGCGTTCAATATCCGGCAAGAAGACCGCCTGCGCCGCGTTCATCGTCATCGCTTTGATGTCGTCAAAGTTAAACTTGAGATAGCGGATTACCCTAAAAATCTCATCGGTCAAGCTAATGCCACTCACTAAGGGGTCATCTGTGTTGATCGTCACAGGCAACCCGGCGGCGATGAGCACCGGCAGATGGTGCGACTCAAAGCTAGCGACGACACCACTATCCACATTGCTTGATGGACATACTTCTAAGGTGATGCCCTGCTCTAACAGCACATTGACCACACCGGGGTCTTCCAAGGCGCGGATGCCGTGTCCGATGCGCTCCGCACCGACATTACTAATTGCGTCCCAGATGCTATCAGCGCCTTCCCACTCGCCCGCATGGAGCGTCACCCGCAAGCCAGCATCTCGCCCACGCCGAAAAACGTCCTTAAACGGATACGCAAGATAGTTCGTCTCTACCCCGGCCAAGTCAATGCCCACAACGCCCATATCCATATGGGCGATGGCCGCTTCTACGGCAGCTTCGCCTGTTTCCAGCGGTTCATGACGATTAATAGAGACAATCAAACGAACTTGAATGTCATAATCATGCGCAGCGGCGATGACTGTCTCGCAGACCAAGCGTACGACTTCGTTAAAAGAACATTTGGTGATATTGCATAGGGCACGCGGCGTAAAGCGCAGTTCCATATATTTGATGTTGTCCTGCACCGCATCGACAATGGCTTCATGTGCGATACGTCGAATAACGCCGGGAGAAAGATAAAATTGGCGCAAGGTGCGGAACTTCGCTAAAAAGTTTTGCCATGTACGCGGCTCATCCGGCATCATCTGCACAAAAGGCCGCAGCGTTTCGATCTCGTACTCTGGCATCTCAATATTAAACTCGCGGGCGATTTCGACCAATGTCGTTAAGCGCACCGCGCCTTCAAGATGACGATGTAATTCTATTTTGGGCATAGCCCGGACTTTTTCGTAAAGAAGATTATCCGTCACAGGCTATTCGCGCTCCGCTAATAACCAACTCCAATAATGCCATGCGATCGCTGCTCCCAACGTCAGCCCGATAGCAGGTAAACCATTATATAGCATGACGGCAAGCCCGTTTTGTGTCAAATCCACGTCAGGGTTTGCTACACGAGCGATAACGCCACCCAATACAAGCACTCCCGCGATAAAAAACCCTATATAATACGGCGCTGCTTGGGTTGCCTTCCCCATACGGCGGCTCAACAACCCCATCACCATCAATAACACACCAATAGACACAACGCCGATCAAATTTAAAATAATCATCAGTTCACGATTTTTTACGCATCATTAACCAGAAAAGATTAAACAACAAGGGAACCAACACCACCCCACCCAAGCCTAACACGACATCACCAAAAGAGTCACCTATTGGCACATCAATACTTGCATAGCGTACAAACGCCGCCCCAAAACAAATGATGGGGATAACAAACAGCCGGGCATATGTTCGCTCATTATAAGATCGCTCGAAAAACCGCGCTATGAGGTAAACAAACCCCAATAGCGCGGTCAGTGGAAACCACATATAAAGCGTAAAAAACTGGTTGAGCGAGTCCATCAACGCGCCCTAAAAGTCGTGGCGTGGCGAAAATTGCATACTATGGATGACTTGATGAATAGCGCGAACACGGAAGTTACGATCGTGACAGGCAACCATAAATCGCTCAATCGTCTCACGCACTTGTGTATCCTCTACCATAGAATAAACTTGATGATGGGATACTTCTTCGATAATCAATACCTTAGATTTAACCAAGCTATCAAGCTCACGCTTCACCGTGCGCTGGTCGCGTCCAGTGTATCGCGCTAGGTTGTCGGCTGTGTCTTTCATGTGTGGGTTATCGTGGAAGAAACGCACGAGATCCCACTTGATAAAGGAATTGACCTTATCATTGAGGAATTCTAGCAATTTATCATCCATTGCTTGTTCGCCGGGGACTGAATGGCTCACCATGTACCGCTTCACCCTCTGTAACTGATTAAGGTAATCACTCTGTAAAGGGCGATCACCTACGTTCGATAAACTAATTGCTCACACGCTCCGCTTGTTTATCCAGCTTATAGTGGCAGTGCTTGTACTTTTTGCCGCTGCCACACCAGCAAGGATCGTTGCGCCCTGGTTTTTTGCTTGCGCGGGCTGGCTCTGGCTTACTTTTTTCCGTCGAACCGTTAACATCAGGCCGGATCGCACGCATTTGACGCTGTACAGGTTGCTTTTGTACTTGTGGCACCTGCACGCGGAAGATGTACTGAAGGGCTTGCCCGTCAATACGCGATTGCATTGTACGGAACATATTAAAGGCTTCACGTTGATACTCAACCAAGGGGTCACGCTGCGCAATCGCCATCAGGCCGATACCTTCGCGCAGCATATCCAAGTCGGTCAAATGCCGCTGCCAGTGCATGTCCAACGCCCGGAGCATCATCTGACGCTCGGCAATCGGCATGAGTTCGCCAATTTCTTCGATCTTTTGCTCGTAGGCGGCGTGAGCGGCCTCGATGAGCGATTCTTCCATCTCATCAAGCTGCGTCCGCTCTAGCGTGTCGATGTTAATTGACTCAGGGACAGGGAAAATAGTAAACAATTGCCGATATAGGGCTTCAATATCCCAACTACTCGGGTTATCAACCTCACGCCAACACGGGCATACTCCTTGTTGACCAACAACGCCAATGCCCAACTATGCGGCGGTGTCCAATAGAAGATAATTCCAAACAGAATCCACGCCTCGACGGACAGTGACCCCGTCACAGCGGCCCAGCCAACAAGTACCGGAATCGCCCCTGCACCACCACCGATCACAATGTTTACCGTTGTATTACGCTTGAGCAGCATCGTGTAC
>DAOTTT010000141.1:0-4229 GCA_034437635.1 Anaerolineae bacterium
GCGAAGGGAGGTGCCTATGTGGGTACTTGGATTGTTACTTTTTGTCTTGAGTGGATTTTTCCCGCCGGGGACGGATACCGCCGCTGTGGTCGAGTCTGCGCCGTATTCAGCGCGGTTTGCGGAGTTGGGCTTTAACCGCCCGCTGACCTTGGTCTTCTACGATTTAACGGCGGACGACCTGTTAGCCGGCATCGACATTGATAAGCAGATGCCGGTTGTCTCCGCAATTAAAGGCCCGGTGTTGATGTACTTCTTCTATTATGTCGATCCGTCTGTGTGGGATACTGTCCCGGTTGAATATTGGGCGGAAACCGAAGAAATACCGGAAGAATATCGCGCTGACTGGGCGACACACCGCGATATTCTGCGCGATCTGTATCGTATGATCGTGCTGAGTGATAACATCTCTACGGGCAATGTGCTGCGCTATGCCTATGATTACACCGACAATGATCTAAACCCCATCCAAGCCTTTAACGCTTGGTCGGAAGATGTGGTGGGCACATCGGTGGAGTCCGGCCTGCGTGAGTGGGACGAGGGCGCGACGGATAACCCCGCTTGGGTCGAGCGCCGCTTTGATTACCGCCTGACGACCATCCGCAATGTGCCGCGCTTTTACAATAACACCGTCTCCGCGCTGGATTTAGCCCGTTATTATCATTGGCTATACACACAGCAGGATACGCCGCTTTTTGAGCGCACGGTAGCGGTTATGTCCATTGTGGAAGGCTTCCCCGGCTTTTTGGAAGACACCGCGCAACGCCTGGGCGGTACGCCCGTCAGCAAAGATGGCTTTGTTGGGCCGGGGGATCGTGATAATGTGGATGGTGAATATCTCACAGCGGACGCGGGCTTAATCCTGCTGGATGACCGCGCCTTGATCGTCATCACGATGGGCGTTAATGGCGGCGATAAGCTGGATGAAATTTATAACGAAGTGCAAGCGGTGGTGCGCCGGGATCGTGCCGAACTCTATTGGCCGCCGGGGGTGGATTACATCACCTGGATGCGTAGCGCCGATGGCCCCTATGGTGAAAATACACTGAGCACAGAGGGTTTGTACTTTATCATTGATTACATGACCGGGGTCGGTCAACGCCCGGAAGAAGCGCAAGTCCACGACGATAAGCGCGACTTATTCCTGCAAGCGCGGGACGTGTGGCTGGCGATCTTCCCGGATGATACGGTGCCGGCTGCACGCACGCCGGAGCAAGCGCGGGTGATGGCCTCTCGTTATGCCAATAGTGGCGAACGTTTGATTGATATTGCGATTGATTTAGGTCTTGTAGAGGAGGCTGATGAATGAGTTATTTTGTCCATGCCAATGAGTGGCGCAGTATTGCGATTATTCCAGAAGAAGACCCAATTTTCTTCGAACCGATCACGTTAATCGACCTGATACAAGCCTTTGGGGCACTGCTGATCTTCACCGAAGATTTGTTTACCGGGTATACCACCGACCCGGAACGGGTGCCGGGCGGCTTCGCCTTGTACGATGAAGATTTCGGCGCGGTATATGGGGTGACACAGTATGGCATCGTCAATGCGCTATACTTTGATAATACGTTTTGTGATTGTGGCATCCCATTTGACGATGTGATGGGCACAATGGAACGCTTTGCTGCCGAGCATCGACTCGTGATGAACGATAAATTGTTGGATACCGTCGTCGCACTGGGGCAGCCCGGCGCGATGAACCGTTATTTTGAGGAGCTGTAGCTGCAAGCCACTACCTCTGGTGGTGGCAGTTGACTGCATAACAAAGCCCACATCAAAAGGCGTGGGCGTATGTGGGTGCTCCGTTGTAATTAAGCTTTTTCCTGTAGGCGCTCGATATAACGATCCAAGTCAATGACGAAGCGAACGTGTGTGCCTTCGCCAATCAGTTCGTGCTCATCCCACGCTTTGACGTTAAACGTGACTTTGCGCCGATCAACAGCGGTGACTTCCGCCTCTGCCCGCACAGATTTACCCAGCGGGGTAGCGGCCAAGTGCTGAATATGCACATCAATGCCAACGCTCGCTTGGCCTGCTGCTAGGTGCTTGTCAATGGCATCAACGGCGGCACCTTCCATAAGCGCGACCATCGCCGGGGTTGCGAATACATCAATGCCACCGCTGCCGAGATGCCGGGCGGTTTGCTCTGCGGTGACGGTGGTTGCTAGTTCGCCTTTAAGCCCAATTGTGATTGTTTCCATTAGACCATTTCCTTTACGGTTTCCATCTGTTGTTGTTCGTCTAAGAATTGTAACGTTTCGGTGCTGGCTTGGCTAAGATCGCTGTAGACCCCGCGTAGTTCGGGGTCACGTTGAGCGATGGCGAGTTGATACATGGCCTCTTGGGTCATCAAGCGCAGTTCATCACGCGGAATGCGGGCGCGGCCATCGGTTTTGAATTTAAACGGGCGACCAAAGCTGATATGCCCTAAGGCGCGTTGGCGCTTCTTCCAGCGGCTTTTAAAGTGCTGCGTATCGCTGATGGCTGCGGGGACGATCACGGCATCGGCTTTGGTGGCGATGTATGCCATGCCGTCCTTGCCTTCGGCCATGCCTTCCGGGTGGCGGGTGCCTTCCGGCGCGATGAGGATCATTTCCCCGGCTTTGAGCAGCGCGATAGAATTCATCAGCGCCCGCCGATCAACGCTATCACGATCTACCGTATACGACCCCCACCACCACACCATAAAGCGCAATAGGGGATTTTGGGTGTTTTCGACTTTGGTCATGGGGATGACGTAGCGGTTGGTGACTTCGCCCATGCACAGCACCGGGTCCAACGCGGAGATATGGCTCATCATCAAGATACACGGGGCATCGTCTGGGATGTTCTCTTTGCCGGTGGATGTCACCTTGGCGAGAAATGTATACCCCACTGTGCGGATTAACCCGCGTAGCAAAAAACGCCGCCAACCATAGCGTGGCTGACGGGCGATGTAGTCTTCAATCGATAAATTAGTCAAAGCGTGCTCCCTCTCGCTTATGCTTCGCGAGAGGGATGATAGCATGAATTTTGAAATCCTGTGAAGTGCGTTTAGTTGTAACTACTCAGCTAACATGCATATCGACCGCATCGGCTCAAAGCCGATGGCTACATAAAGACTTGGAAGCCCATAAATGGGCTAGCCAGCGCGAAATATCGTTTTATACAGCCCGTTCACGGGCTTTGCGGTGAGTCCCCGGTTTTGAACCGGGGCAGCGCGTAAATCGCAGCATACCTGAGTCGTTACGTTTAGTTTTTGTTTTGCCGCGCTTTGCGGAGTTCCCGGCGGCGCTTGCGGATGAGGTCGAGTTCCCAGGCGGGTTCGCTCATGTACTTCACTTCGTCATCACTCAGGCGATACCACTCGCCCCGGCGCAATGTGCCAACGCCTAGCTGCCCGATGTGGGTGCGCATCAGCTTTTTGACCGGATACCCCAGTAATGACGCTACCCGGCGGATCTGGCGCTTTTTGCCTTCGATCATCACAATGCGAAGGACGGTTGTGCTGTTGTTGCGCTCTAATACTTTGACGTAACACGGCGCGGTCTTTTCCCCTGGGCCGATGAATAAGCCATCTTGCCATTCTTCCAATTTGTCGTCGGGAATATCGCCATGCACGGTGACTTTGTACGTTTTGGTATGTTCGTAGCGCGGGTGGGCGAGCTTATTGGTCAGGTCGCCGTCGTTGGTCAGTACCATCAAGCCTTCGCTCTCGGCATCTAGGCGGCCAATGGTAAACAGGTGGCCGTCCACCGGGAGGAGATCGCGCACGACGGGGCGTTCATCATCGGGCATGGTCGCCGGGGCGGAAAGCACGTTAATCGGCTTGTTCATCACATAATAAACGAGTTCGATGTCCTGTAGTTTAAGGCGGTCGCCGTCTACAGTAACGGTATCTTTGGCGGGGTCGGCCTTATCACCCAAGGTAATTACCTTGCCGTTAACGGCTACACGCCCTTGTTCGATGATCTTCTCACTTGCACGGCGGGATGCAATGCCAGCCTGTGCCATTAATTTCTGCACTCTATCCAGTGCCATCACGGTAACTTTCTACTTCGCTTGCGTGGACGTGCTATTGTAGCAGAATCAAGCACTTTTAGGCTATAGTTAAAGTAATTGTTTATATCAGGTAACTACTCAGGTATGCTTTGTGATACCTTTGCCCTCATCCCCCGCCTCCTCTCCCGAACGTGCCTTCGGCGCTGGGAGAAGGGACGTTCGGGATGAGGGCTAAAACAGGATTCCACCAA
>DAOTTT010000142.1:0-20617 GCA_034437635.1 Anaerolineae bacterium
GGTCTTCGCGGCTTAATTCGGGGGGACATGTGGGATACTCTGACATATTGCTATTCTCTACCCATTTTTCCCATTTGCCAAGTCACTCTTTTCACCCACCTGAGTAGTTACTTTTTATCTGTCATATTCTCATTTTAACAACCGCGTCTTAATCTCGCATCAGAATAACTTCACACTATTGGCGACTGTCCAAGTCCCCCTGGCTACACCATGCGCTGAGCATCGCATATTGGCGGAACTTCGGGCTGAAAAGCTTCCTACAGCACTATACACTTCGTCATACTTAACCGAACCGCCGGATGCGGACCCGCATGTCCGGTGGTGTGGGAGGGATAGAGCAGGTTCATGCCTGCTCTCCCTATCCCGATTCCATGTGGAGGTAGACTAATCTTGTTATCGTACTTATTTTGGACATATGAGGCCAAAATGCTCACCATGCAGGGTCATAGCGTAAGCTGATATAATGCAGGCGTGATTGAAAAAACAATGCGCAAAGGATGTCAATTTGAAAGCGGTTGCAGTGTATGGAAGTTCTATGGTGCAGGCGGATCAACCGGATTATGTGGCGACATACGCCGTTGGTAAGGCACTCGCGGAAGCTGGCTACGCTGTCATGACGGGGGGGTATGCCGGTGTGATGGAAGCCGCCAGCAAGGGCGCACATGATGTGGGTGGGCATGTCATCGGTGTGACAACCAGTGTTTTTAAGAATGGTCGCGGGGATGGCTTTACGCCTAATCAATGGCTGGTCGATGAGATCCGGCATGAAACTTTGCGTGAACGGTTGCTGCACTTGGTATTAGAGGCCGATGCGTATGTGTGTATGCCGGGTGGTATGGGCACACTCCATGAGCTGATTACGGTCTGGGAATTGATGCGTGCCGGGGACATCCCGACACGGCCTTTGCTGTGCTATGGGGGCTATTGGCGTGATATGCTGGCACCCATGCGGCAAAGCCTATACATCAGGCCCAACTCCTGGGAAATGCTTAGGTTTGTCAATACCCCTCAAGCGATTATAAACGAATTGGCGGTGCAACTATGACGGACGCTTGGCGCGTGCAAAAAGATGACTTTCTGCGCGATAACGAACACTCCCCGCTGACGGATACCCAAAAGGCGGCCTTTACAGGGTTGGATTATTACGCTGATGATCCCGCGTGGGATATGACGGTCACGGTTGAACGCTTTGAGGCGGGCGATACCGCGCAGGTCTTCACCACGAAAGACATGATTCGGAATTATGGGCGCTATGGGCGCTTTAGCTTTGATGTGGATGGTGTGACCGTCGCCTTGACAATCTATCAAACGCCGCACGGCTTTTTCCTCACATTTGTCGATGCTAATGCGGAGACATACCCCGCCGGTCGCTATATCGACCCGGAACAGATCGACGCGACGACCTTCCGTGTGAATTTTAATCGCGCTTATAATCCCTTTTGTGCTTATAACGACCGCTACGATTGCCCGATCACGCCCAAGGAAAACCGTCTTGATGTGGCGATCCATGCCGGGGAGAAACTGCCGCCTAAAGCATGGAAGGATGCGTGATGTTTACGCCGGATGATGTGAATTTAGAGCGTGTCCTCAATGAGATTACGATGCTTGGCACATATGGCAATCATCCCGGTGGTGGGGTGAGTCGGTATACGTTCAACGATGCGCATTGGCAAGCTACGCAGCAAGTCGCGCAATGGATGGAAGCCGCCGGGTTGACCGTTTTCTTCGATCAATGGGGCAATCTCTACGGGCGCACAGCAGCGTTAGAAGATGAAATGCCGGTTGTCCTCACTGGGTCGCATGTGGATAGTGTGCCCAATGGTGGCGATTATGACGGGCCATTAGGGGTGTTGTCATCTCTGGAAGCCGTGCGGATGATCTTAGAGCGTGGTGTAACGCTCAAGCACCCGGTGCAAGTCGTCTCTTTTATTGAAGAGGAAGGCGCGAGTTTTTTGGGCTTGATGGGTAGCGCCTTAGCTGTTGGCCGCCTGAGCATGGGCGATGTCGCCGCGTTGACCAACAAGATTGGTCAGTCTTACGGTGATCTGCTGCGTGACTTGGATTTTGCTCATCCTGTCGTGCCGGATTACACGCTGTCGGCGGATAATGTCGCGGCTTATGTGGAATTACATATCGAGCAGGGGCGGCGTTTAGAGTCTGCACAGGTGCCCATCGGCGCGGTGACGGGTATTGCTAGCCCGAACTTTATGCGCTTTCAATTGACCGGACGCTCCGACCATGCCGGGGCGACGGCTTATGCTGATCGCCGGGATGCGTTGCTGGCTGCTGCTGCGGTGGCCGTCGGTGTCCGTGACATTGGACAGACGACGTTTGACGGTCAAGGGCATATGACCGTCGGTGAAATGACGGTAAACCCTAACGTGATGAACGTTGTTGCTGGGATGGTAGAATTTTCTGTAGACTTCCGTGCTGTAGATGACGATACCGCAAAGGCGATGCGATCTGCTATTATGGAACGTGTAGACCACATTTGTGCGGCGCATGGTGTCACGTATGATGTGATCTATCAGCAACATGTCCCGGCTGCGCCAACGCCAACGGCGATCTTAACAGCGGTGCAGCAAGCGGCGACGATGGCCGGTGTCGCGCAGCAAGATCTCGTTAGTTGGGCGGCGCATGATGCGATGAATATCGCGCCTATTGCGCCATCTGGCATGGTGTTTGTGCCGTCGTTAGATGGTCGCAGTCACTGCCCGGAGGAATTCACCGCGCCGGAAGACATCGCTGCGGGTGTTGCAGTGATGGCGAATACACTCTTAAACGTAATTGGGAAATAACGCTTATGCGCTTTATTGTTCTGGTGTTTATCCTGATACTGACGGCTTGTGCGACAGATACAGATCGTGATACGGACGATCAGATGACGGCACTGCCCGCGATAACGCCAACGGCGATTGCGGCTGCACAACCCTCACCGATCCCGACAGGGGCAAGTAATGCTGATGCGCAAAATATGCTGACGCTCTGGTGGCCGGATGTCTTAGCACCAGGGGAGCGCCCCGAGGTTAACATCGTGCTTAACCAGCATATCAATGGCTTTGCCGAGGCCGAAAACGTCGAGTTTGACTTCCGCTTGAAGCAATACAGCGCGGATACAGGCTCCTTAATGCCGACCTTAAGTGCTGCGCACCGTGTCGCGCCGGGGGCGTTCCCACATGTGACCTTGATCCGGCATAGTGATCTTGCCGCAGCGGTAGAGGCGGGTATTATTTTCCCGTTAGATGGCTTGGTGAGTGCGGCGACGATTGGCGAGTTATATGACGCCGCTTTACAGCTTGGTCAAGTTGATGGCGTACTATACGGTTTTCCGTTTTTGTTGGATGTGAATCATCTAGCTCATCAAGTTGAACGCACATCATCCGCTTGGACGTTTGAAGACGTGCTGACGAATGATGTGCGTTGGGCGTTCCCAGCGGGGCGCACCAGCACGCTGAATTATACGGTCTATGCGCAGTACATCGCAGCAGGGGGCGACCCCCCAGAAGCGGACGGCAACATTGTGTTAGATGTGGAAGCCTTTTTAACGGTATTGCAATTTTATGAAGATGCGCAGGCCGCTGATGTCGTTAATCAAGTTGTGCTGGATTATAGCAATTTGACCGATTATGTGACGCGCTTTGCAACAGGTGATTTAGATGCGGCCTTGATGCCATCGACTGCTTATTTAGATGAGCGGTTTGATGGACAAGATTGGTTGGCCGCATCGCTCCCTACAGTTGATGGAAGGCCTATAGGTGTGCTGGATGGCTGGATGTGGGTCATCACCGCGAGTAATGCCGACCAGCAGGCATTAGCGGCGCGTTTTATCAACTGGATGATGGCTGCTGATGGACAACGGAGCTTTGCGGAAGTCATCCACATGCTGCCATCACAGAGTAGCGTACTCCAGCGTTTGGATGACGATCTGTTTATGGTCGATTTTTACGATACGCTGCTACAAGCGGCAATCCCGCCGCCCCCGGTGACGTTTAACACGGCGGCGGCGCGTGCGATGCAGAATACATTTATCAGCGTTTTGAATGGCAATAGCACCGCCGAAGACGCGATTACGACGTTACAGATGATTCTGGATCAACCGTGATCTCGTAAAAACGATGGGTTTTGTATACGGTCATGTGTACTTTTTCCAATAAGCCATTGAGCGCATGATTAGTCTCTAAGACCCATCCACAATCTAGGTGTTCGTATGGTGTTTGATTATCGTTGAAAACGTCAATCATATAATTATACATGGCAATATCCACGCCTTGACCACGATATTCTTTTTTAACGCCCATTAAAGGAAGACGCATCCAGTTGATTTTGGGGCGGATCTTCCAATGCCAGAGGGCTTTGAGCATCGTCCAGATTTCTGGTGTGCCGGGGCGAGCATATGCAGCGTGTAAAACTTGGTTGAAATCCGGCGCACCGAGCAAAAACCCGATTGGCTCACCGTCTACTTCTGCAAAGCAGGCCAAGCGAGGGTCAAAAAATTGAGATAGGCTTTCGATCAAAGCGTCTAGCTCGCGTTCGGTCATCGGCGTAAAGCCCCAGTTTTCCTCCCATACTTGGTTATAAAGTTGCTTGAACATATCAAACTCGCGCTTTAAGTTTTTGCTGTCGATCTGCCGTATGGTGAGGTTGATACGTTGTTTTAGACGATCAACGATTTTCTTGATGCGCTTGACGGTCGCTCTATAATCCGGGTCATCCTCTTGATAATGGAAGTAGTGGCTGTAAACGTCCATGACTTTGTGGAGGCCATAATCTTCAACTAAGCGTTGATAATAGGGTGGGTTATACGGCATGAGCATTGATGGCCGGGTGAAGCCATCCACCAGCAAACCGCATTCCTCATGCGTGGTAAAGCTCTGTGGACCACGTAAGGCATCGTAGCCATGATCTTTCGCCCATTGGTAAGCGGTATCTAGCAAGGTATGAGCGGCTTCTGTGTCGTCCTCAACTTCAAAAAAGCCGAACCAGGCGATGTTTTCATCGTGGAATTCGTTATGTCGATGATTGACAAAAGCGGCAATGGTGCCGACGGGCTTTTCATCACGCCAAGCGACATAATAATCGCCTTCCAAGTATTCCCAAGAAGGATTTTTTTCTGGGTCGAGCAATTCCCGACGTATTGAAAGCAGGGTTGGTGTCCAATGCGGATCGTCTTTGTACAGTTGCCAAGGGAATTCAAAGAATGCGCGGAAGTCGGCAGGGGTATCTACTTTTTTGACGGTGGTGCTCATAATTTTACTCTCCTCCTATAAAGAGATCTCCAGTTTAGCAGAGGCCCCCAGAAGAAGGAATTCTGTTTGGCTAAATTCGCCTTGACATTCAACATAGGGTTTGATACTATTCTCGCACGTTGATCCACCGTAGCTCAATGGCAGAGCAATCGGCTGTTAACCGATGGGTTACTGGTTCGAGTCCAGTCGGTGGAGCAAAAAGCCTTACTACAGCAGTAAGGCTTTTTTGATGCTAGTAGATGGCGCGATTGCCGCTGCGCTCTGGCCCTTCGAGATAATCATCAAGAAAGTTCAAGGTTTCTTTTAACACAGTGCGGCTACGCTCCCGCTGCTTAGGGGTGAGGCTTTCGCTAAAGAAATCGTGTGCGATCTCCGAGACAATGTGAATCTCGTGCTTAATCCCGCGTTGAGATTTGACCATACTCTCGCGCAGTTTTTTGATCGCCTTGGCGGAAATATGCGGTTCGCTCTGGCCGAAGAAGGCGCAAATGGGCGTGTTGGCTTGTGGGATGTCGCTGATGTAGCGATGTGGGAAGCCACTATAGGCGACGGCTGCTTCTAAGTCTTCGCGGACGATCGCGGCTTCAAATGCCAGGCTCCCGCCCATGCCCACGCCGACAGCGGCCACGCTTTTATTACATTGATGATGATTTTCCAGAGCGTGCAGGGCTTCGTCCACGCGGCGATAGTTGTATTCTTTGGTTTCCTCAAAAAGTTGAATAGCGGTCTGCACATCGTCGGTTGTGCGCCCGCCGAACAGATCCGGCACGATCACGTAATGTCCCATCTGCGCGAATAAGTTCGCCATGCGGCGTATCATGGCAGTTAAGCCCCACCAATCATGGATAATGCCTACACCGGGGAATTTGGTGCCGAGTGTTGGGTGCGCCCAATATGCCGGGACTTGGCGGCCATCTTCCATCGCAATGCGAATCATGCCGCTTGTAATTGTATACTCGACATGATCCGGTTCATAAATAGGCATTTGATAATCCTTAAAACTCTTATTGTCAGCCAGTATACCCTTTAGCGTAGATCAAAGGCAAAGATCGCTTGCTGATAGGGCATTTCTTCCGCTGCGGAGCCGAGTAGTTGCGCATCTTTGGGCGCTAAGGTCATGTTGAGCGTGCGATAATCTGCGCGGTAAGCCCAATCACGTAGGGCGATGAGAATTTGCCCGGTTAAGGGTTTGGGCGACCAGCAGTAGACATCGGCAGCCCGCGTGACGTAAAGCTGTTGTTGGATGTAGACGAACGCATCCTGCCCGGCAGCGTTGAGTTGTAAGCGGTGCGTCTTCTGCGCGGTGATCTCCGCTATGGCATCCCAATGGCGCGGCCAAAGATGGTGCCAGTGATGCGCGGCGCTTTGGGTGCGCCCGGAGAGCATATGCCAATCTTTGATGGCGCTCTGTGGGGGGGATGCTGTTGTGGGCATGGCTTTATAAAATCCCTGGCCGGTCTGGGCGCTGATGGCGTATTGGCGCATTTGGGCGAGTTCGTAAAAATCGTGGTTGATAAAGAATGCGCGAGTCTCTTGGTCATAGGCACTAAAGCTCACAGTCACTCGGCGGTAGTGGCCTGTGGCTGCTTTTAGCGTATGGCGCAGTAAGGCGGTGCGGGTGGCGGCATCCCCTGCGTGCAAATGGCCGATATGCAGGTGCTCGCCGTAGGGCGCGGGTTCATCACTGGGGTAGGCTTCAACATAGCCGACTAATGCCGCGCCATCATAGGCGGCCAAGGTCATCACCCCGGCTTTAATTAAGTGACTGAGGTAGATTGCGCCGGTTTCCACGCTCATCCAGTGGCCGCCATGCAACCAGCGTTCGTAAATACTCAGATCATCGTAACTGACTTCTTCGACACGGCCATGAGCGTCCAAGCGTTGCCATACACTGACAGTTTGAATAAATGCTTGGCTGATCGCTTGGGTGTCATCGAGTTGCGCCGGACGGATGGTAAGATCGGGCATTATGTGTTGTGACCTTTTGATTGATTCCGCTCATGGCTTCATTTTATCATCTTCGCTAGCAGATCGGCAGAATGATATAATGATCCGCATATTGCCATCCGCCCCTATAAGGACAATACATGATGATTGATTTACAGATTGATGCACAAGTTGATTTCCTGGTGGGTTTGCTCAATACACCGAGTCCAACCGGCTACCATGTTGAGGCGATGACTTACGTTCGTGAGGCGTTTGAGGCGCTGGAAATCCCCGGCATGACCATCACGCAACTACCTAAAGGCGCGTTGATGATAAAAATCCCCGGTGAGAGTAGCGATAATCCTATTGGCCTTACCGGGCATATCGACACGCTAGGTTTTATGGTCAAAGAGATTAAATCGAATGGGCGCTTGGCGCTGACGAATTTGGGCGGCATCCTGTGGCCGGGCACGGAGGGCGAAGGCGTGACGGTGCGCACGCACGATGATAAGCGCATCCGGGGGACGGTGCTTTTGGAAAATACGAGTATCCATGTGAACCGCAAAGCGACAAACAGCGAGCGTAACGCCCATTCTATGGAGGTGCGCTTGGATGCGGTGACACACAGCCGCGAAGATACTCAAGCCCTGGGTATTGGCGTGGGTGATTTCGTCTTTGTTGATCCGCGTGTAGAAGCAGGCGAAATGGGGTTCATCCGCTCGCGCTTTTTGGATGACAAAGCCGGGGTTGCCAATATCTACGGGGCGGTGCTGGCGCTCAAGACGGCAGGCTTAAAACCCGCGCAGGATACGTATCTACAAATTGCCAATTATGAAGAAGTGGGGCATGGTGGTTCTGCTGGCTTCCCGGATGATCTGGTGGAATTGCTCTCGGTGGATATGGGAGCAATCGGCAAGGGGCAAAGCGGCGACGAATTCTCCGTGAGTATCTGCGTGAAGGATGGCGGCGGCCCGTATCACTTCGAGATGAACAACAAATTGCGGCGTTTGGCGACGACTTTCGACATCAAACATAACGTGGATATTTACGTCTATTATGCGTCTGACGGGACGGCTTATTGGCGTGCTGGTGGGCGGGCACGGGTTGGCTTGGCTGGCCCCGGTGTAGATGCCTCGCACGCCTATGAGCGCACACACCGCGACGCGCTCGAACACAGTACACATTTGTTTGTGCGTTATATGCTGGAGAAAGTGACTGTCTAATGTTGTTGGCAATCGACATCGGGAATACCAATGTTCACCTGGGATTGTGGCAGTCCAACACCTGGGCGTTGAGTTGGCGGGCACGTACCGTTGCCGATAAGATGCCGGATGAATACGCTGTTTTGGTGCGTAATTTTTTAAACAGCGCGGATGTCGGCTGGCGGGCGGTCACGGGGGTGATTATCAGCAGTGTGGTGCCGCCGCTGACGCTGGCTTTCTCGCAGATGGTACGGCGCTATGGGGAAATGGAGCCGCTTGTCGTCACGGCGACGACGAACACCGGCGTTAAAATTGACATCGACCAACCGGAGCAAGCCGGGGCGGATCGCATCGTGAATTCTGCGGCGGTGGTGCATTTATACGGTGGCCCGGCTATCGTTATCGACTTTGGCACCGCGACGACGTTTGATGTGATTTCCGCTGAAGGAGCTTATATCGGCGGGGCGATTGCGCCGGGGATTAACGTGGCGCATGATGCTTTAGTAAGTCGGGCGGCACGTTTGCACAAGGTTGATCTACAACCGCCGCCGTCACCCATCGGCGGGAACACGATCCATGCGATGCAAAGCGGCATTTTCTGGGGGTATATTTCCCTGGTTGAAGGTTTGGTCGCACGGCTCAAAACGGCGGTGGATGATGAAGCGGTTAAAGTGATTGCTACGGGTGGCTTAGCTGCGCTGTTCGATCAATACACCGACGCGATAGACATTATCGCGCCGGAGTTGACTTTAGACGGCTTGCGTGTAATCTATGAGCGGAATCAGCTTGGTTCGTCTTCTTCTTGATTGCGCTTTTGCCAATGGCGTTCGCCCATGTAGTCGCCGAATTTGTGCATCTCGTACCCACCTGCTTGCACACTCCGGCGATACAGGTTGAACGCCAACATCATCACACCTAATGTGACACTCCGCTAAAATGACATCCATCTATTTCACCTCTGTTGATACCATCCCATGCCATAAGCGGGTAACTTGATCGTCAGCTGGTCGTTTTTATTTTCGACATCCGGGTTAAAACCCAGTAGATCATGCCAGGTGCCCGCTGCGCCCTCTAGCACGATGATATGATCGTTGGCGCTGGCGTTGAATAACACGTAGATCATTTCATCTTTGTAGCGGCGTACAAACCCATAGATGCGATTGTCATCGTCTATATAAATGGACTGTACATCGCCATAACGTAATACGGGCGTATCGCGTCGGATGTTCATAATCTGCTTGAAGAAAGCGTGTAATTCTTCGTCTAGGTTATCCCAGGGCATAGCGCGGCGGCTGTTTTCTGGATACGTACCTTCTATGCCTGTTTCAGTACCATAGAAGATGGTCGGTGCGCCGACATAGGCGAAGATAAAGGCGAAGGCTTGTTTAAAGCGGTCACGGTTGCCCTGACAAGCGGTTATCAGGCGGTCGGTATCGTGCGAGTCGAGCAAGTTCATCTGTGCGTGGCGTGCGGGTGGTGGGGTATCACGCAGCCATGTGTTGAGTCGATCGTCAAATTCGCTCACTGTGAGATACTTAAGGGCAAAGAACCCCCGCACAGCCCAAGCAATCCGATAATTCATAGTCGCGTTGAACGTATCCCCAAGCAAGTAATGGGTCGCGTCGCGCCAGTCTTCCGCGATTGTCCAAGCCTCTGGATTGACGGCATCCACCCGCTGGCGAAACCGTTGCCAGAAGACGAAAGTATTATCAAACGGCACATCTGTACGCCAGCCGTCAATGCCTTTTTGCAGCCAATACTCCGTGATGCCGCCTTCGCCCAAGAAGTAATGTTCCATCTCCGGCGATTCAGCGAATTCTGGCATAAACCCCAAGCCGATCCAGCTATCGTATTCGGTCGGCCATTGCTGGAAGTGAAACCAGCGATAATAAGGTGATTCTTTGGATTGTGTCGCACCATTGCCGAACTTGCCGGTAATGTCAAAGTAGATGCTATCCGACGAGCAGTGATTAAAGACGGCATCCAGAATGACTTTAATGTCGCGGCTGTGGGCGGCTTCGATCAACGCATCAAAATCGGCCTCTGTGCCGAGCATTTGATCGATCTTCTTAAAGTCGATGGCTTCGTAGCGATGGTTGGCGGAGGCTTCAAAAATGGGGTTGAGGTAAATACACTCAACGCCGAGGTCTTTGAGGTAATCTAACTTGCTGATGATGCCTTGGAGGTCGCCGCCGAAGAAGTCTCGGCCAAGTGGCGGATCTTCTGGGAGTTCGTCCCAGTTCATCAAGCGCGGTTCGTGGCCGTAGATGCCTTTCATCTTGCTGGCGGCTTCTTCGGCGCTTTGGGCGCGGGCGAAGCGATCCGGGAAGATTTGATAGACGACCATGCCCCTTGTCCAATCAGCGGGCATCTTGTCCGGGTCATAAATGCCGATCTTGTAGGGGACATCCGCCCATTCGCCATAAACGGGACGGTTTCCGGCTTGTGTCTCTTTGCTTTCTACTATGCGACGCTCCATGATGGTATCGTCGCCTGCGTTGAATACATAAGTTACGATAGTGATGGCGCTGGGCAAACGCACGACGGCTTCCCAGGTATTGGCTTGGTCGGTGGCGTGCATGGTGATCGCCCAAGTGTAATCGCGGCGGGTGTCGGTCAGCACAACCTCCGGCTGTGTGCTGATGCCTTCCAACCGCAAGGTCACCGTCGCGTTGATGGGTTGCGCTGTTGGTGGCATATGAAATGGACGGCCTGCGCGTAATTGCCTATAGTTGGCTTCGCTGAGCTTATACGCCATGTTGTTTGTTTACTCCGCTGTTTTAGGTCAAACTTGCTTAAGTATATAATGCAATTCATATAACGATAGATAGATTTGGAGGCTCTACCCAAATGACACATCCACTTGATGCACCAGAGATCGTTCATGGCTTATTTTACCCCCGTAAGGCGGCGATGGGCGGCAGCAGCATTGCGCAGGCACAAGACGGTACTATCCCGGTGACGGATGACATCGTACTGGGTTATCGCCTGTTTACGCCACCTCAAGCAGCAGAGGCGGTGATTGTGTACTTTCATGGGAATGGCGAAGTAGCCTCAGATTATGATTATGTCGCGCCGCTGTTCTTCCAGGTGAGCGCTGCGTTATTAGTCGTGGATTATCGCGGGTATGGGTGGAGTAGCGGTCAACCGCTGACCTCTACGCTGTTGAGTGATGCTGATGCCGTACCCCCTGCTTTGCCGGATATTTTAAGCGCGGATTTGCGCCAAAAGCCGTTGATTATAATGGGGCGGTCTTTGGGGAGTGCGCCGGCTATTCATTTGGCTTATCATCATGCGGCGCAGTTTAAAGGATTGATCGTGGATAGTGGTTTTGCTGATATGCCGTCAGTGTTCCGGCGTTTGGGCATCCCGGTGAATTTAGATGCGGTGACGGATGTGCCCGTTGGTAATGTCGCCCGAATGAAGGCGATTACAATGCCACTGTTGGTTATTCATGGGGAAAACGATCAACTGTTGCCCGTAGAGAATGGTCAACTCTTATTTGACGCATCGCCCAGCACACAGAAGACGCTTTTGCGCATCCCCGGCGCTGGACATAATAACATTATGGCTATCGGTGCCGCGCAGTATGTCGCCGCGATGAGTGCGTTTATTCGCTTGCTTGGAGCATAAACGCCGTTCCTTTTTGCAGATTGTGCAGGGTTAAATGGCCGTCTTGCACGGTGAACACCGTGTTATCCGTCAGCAAGTCGGTGAGTGTGCCATCTGCGATGCCGCCATGCCACACAGGGATCGTAATTTCTTCTAGTGTATCCGGGCCACGATAACCGACGACAACGAGCTTTTGCTTATCGGATTCGCGCAGGAAAACCCACAGATCGCCTTGTGCATACAAGGTTTGATAACCGCCGTGCATCAGCGCGTGTTGGGTGCGCCGCAGTTGGATGATGTACTTATGGAACGTGAGCATATCATCATCCCATTGGCTTTCATCCCAGGGCATGGGGCGGCGGTTGTTCGGGTCGCGTTCGCCTGCCAGGGCGATTTCATCGCCGTAGTAAATACACGGCACGCCCGGATAGGCCATGAGCATCGCCGTCCCTAGCTTGACCAGGGCTTTATCCCCGGTGATGCTGAGGATGCGGCGGGTGTCGTGGTTGCCCAATTGATGGAACTGTTGTCGGGCGACGACCCAGGGCACCGGGGCGCGGAAGTTGTTCAACTGTTGATCGAACGCTTGCGTATCAAACAGCGTTGTGTCTTCGATTTCTGGCTTCCAGTCTAGGCCATCGTAGCCGCACAACCATTGCCACATAGGGATGTTAAACCCGGTGTAGTTCATGGTGGCATCCATTTCGTCGCCTTGTAGATGGGCGGTGCCATCGAAGAAGTGCTCGCCGAACAGATACGCATCAGGGTTCGTCTCTTTAACGGCCTGCCGCATACCGCGCCCGACCTCTTTGCTCAATTGGAGTTCGCCTTGGCGGGCGGTCATGTTATAGACATCCAACCGCCAGCCATCGACGTTATACGGTGGTTTGAGCCAGTGCCGCAGGACGGCATTTTCATCACGATACATCACGTCTTTCATGCCATCGCTGCCATAATTGAGCTTGGGTAAGATGGGCACGCCTAGCCAACTGACATAATCATCAGGGTGCGTGTTGAACGTGTAGTAGGCGGCGCTGGGGGCGTTTGCGTCTGCTTGGGCGGCTTTGAACCATTCCGACGTATTGCTGCTGTGATTGGGGGTGACATCTAAGATCAGCTTCATGTCGTGCGCGTGCATCGCGTCTACGAGATTGGCTAGGGCTGGATTACCGCCGAGATGCTCGTCCACGTTGAAGAAGTCGTCAATGTTATAGCGATGGTTGCTCAAGCTCTTGAATATGGGCGTGAGGTAGATCGCGTTAACCCCTAACGCTTTGAGGTAATCTAACTTTGCTTGGATGCCGATGAGGTCACCACCGAAGAAATCGAGATTGCCACCCTCACGCCAGGCGAGCGGGTCGGCATCCCAGGGCATTTGTTGCACGCTGTAGCCCATTAGCGACCATGCGCCATCTTTCGACGTGATTGCCGGGTCGCCATTATGAAAGCGATCCGGGAAGATTTGATAAAATACGGCATCAGGCAACCAAGACGGGGCTTTAAAGTCCGCCAACAGTTTGAAGTCGTACAGGTCGGACATCTTCGCCGCTGATGCCCCTAAGCTGTTGTAGTGTAGCTTGCCGGATGTCGTCAGCACTTCAAAGCGATAGGGATTAGTCGGCATACTGACGGTAAGTTCTGCTTGCCAATAATCGCTGAGGGTATCGCTAACGGTAATCGTCATCATCTCGCGGTGGCCTTCGCCATCCGGTGTAGTGCGCAGGGCGATGGCCTTAATCGGCGCGTCCTTCGGCGTGCGTAGCGTTATGGTAACGGTTTCGTTTAAATGCGGCAATGGGTTCGACACATAGCGTATCGAACCGTCATGATGGATGCCGTCAAACCAAGTCATGTTGATCTGCTTTCTGTTGGTTAGCGTTTAGCGACATCGCCATAAACTTCGTTGCGTTGGTCGGCGCGGCGCTTATATAGCCAGGTGTAATGCGCGAGTTTGTCTTTGCTGGTGTCGTCAAAGGCTTCTTCATCGAAGCGCCAAGCCCAGTTGCCACCCTCTTTGCCGGGGGTGTTCATGCGGGTATCCGCGCCATAACCCAGTATGTCTTGCATGGGCATGATAAAAGCGGCGGCGGCGGACATCATGCCGATTTGGATCAGCTTCCAATGAGCTTCGGTTACTTCGCCTTGGATGTAATCCGACATAAATTGGCGGATGTGGTCGTTTACTTCTTCGCTCAACCACCAACCGAGCGTAGTGTTGTTGTCGTGGGTGCCGGTATAGGCGACGCAGTTAGGAATGTAATTGTGCGGCAAGAAGGGATTTTCTGGATCGCTCCATGCGAATTGTAGGATTTTCATGCCGGGCAGGTTGAGCGCGTCGCGCAGTTCGATCACGTCTTTGGTGATCTCGCCCAGGTCTTCCGCGATGATGGGTAGGTCGCCTAGGGCATCCCGCAGCGCGTGGAAGAATTTAATGCCGGGGCCATCGACCCATTGCCCATTGATGGCGGTGGGTTCGCTGGCGGGGATTTCCCAATATGCGGCAAAGCCTCTAAAGTGATCGATGCGCACGTAATCCACGAGTTCTAACGCTTGCTGGAAGCGGCTGATCCACCAGCTATAGCCTGTTTCTTCCATGATGTCCCACCGATAGAGGGGGTTGCCCCACCGTTGCCCGGTTTCGCTGAAGTAGTCCGGCGGTACGCCCGCCACGACTTCCGGGTTACCTTTAGCATCCAGGAAGAAGCGTTCGCGGTTAGCCCATACATCGCTGCTATCATGGGCGACGAAAATGGGAATATCGCCAATTAAGCTGATACCGCGATCATTCGCATATTGCTTGACTTCGCCCCATTGCTTAGAGAAGATCCATTGGAGGAAGAATTGCTTGTTGATAGCATCATCTAAGCGTTTGCTAGCCTCTTTAAGCGCGTCAGCATCCCGCAGGGCGAGCGGCTCCGGCCATTCCACCCAGGGCTTACCGCCGTTTTCTTGCTTGATGGCGAAGTACAGCGCCCAATCCGCCAGCCAGCTTTCATTCGCCTTGATCCACTCCGTATAAGCTGCGTCCGGTGTCCCGGCTTTGAACTTGTCGTAAGCGATATTGAGAATGCGATTGTGATAATCAATTATCCAACCATAATCAATGTCGTGGATGGGGAACTCTGGCACTTCACCTAGGTCGGCTTCGGTCAGTAGACCGGCTTCGATGAGCTTATTAAAGCTAATCAGGTTGGTATTGCCTGCAAATGCAGACAGGCATTGATAGGGGGAGTCGCCATAGCTAGTGGGGCCAAGTGGCAACACCTGCCACAGCGTTTGTCCGGCATCGTGCAGCCAATCGACAAAGCGATAGGCGTTAGCGCCTAAGTCGCCGATGCCGTATGGCCCAGGTAATGACGTGGGGTGCAGCAAAATTCCGCTAGAGCGTGGGAACAGCGTCATCAGGTAATCCCTTCGATTTCCATATAGATTGTGCTGTCGATGGTAGCGGAATTTAATACGGGCTGCAATCCCGCAGACCTAAGAGACGAATTGCTGGATGGTCTCTAGGAGTCGGGTAGGTTGGTATGGTTTGGGCAAGTAAGCGTCACAACCGGAAGCAAAGCATAACTGCTGCATCTGTACGGAGTCATTGGCTGTCATGGCGATGACGGGAATATGCGCGAGTTCTGGCGTGGCTTTAATGCGGGCTGTGGCCTCAGTGCCTTCAATGCCAGGTAGGTTAATATCCATCAGGATGATGTCGGGATGTGTGCGGTTAGCGGCTTCTATGCCGCTATCAGCGTCTTGTGCGGTGAGTATCTCGTAACCGAACCCCAGTAGAATACGCTGTGCAAGATCGAGGTTTGTTTGATTATCGTCAATATACAGAATTTTGTGTGCCATAACTTTCATCCTCTGAAAAAAGGTCATTTTGCCGGATTTTTGAGCCATTAGCTTACTTTTATGACCCGTTGTGAACCGCGATTTTGGGAACATTTTGAGTTCTTTCAGTAGAGTCATAACTTTCATCCTCAAATTAGGGTGTATCGGTAATAAAAATTTGTTGCGATTTAGCGAATTTAGAGCACTGTTGACACCAAAATTGACACATAGGTACACGAAAACCGCTTATCAGGCGTTTGAATGAATTTTAATGGCATCTCTATTTCAACTCTCCGCCTGTTCGAAGAATTGTTTCCGATATAGTCTATTAAATAAGCGTTGCCTTGTAATCAATATTTAGTTTGTGGCACTGTATCTATTCTAGTACGAAAATTCACAATTTAATGTTAACTAATTGTAAAGCTTACCCGCCGCTAGGCAGCGGGTAAGCCCGTCTAGCTTAAAAGCTCTTGCACTTTGTCAAGAATATCGGTGCGGTTGATGGTCATTTCTTCGCCATCCTTGAGCCGCTTGAGCGTGACAATGCTCTGTTCGACTTCATCGGGTCCCATGATAGCGACTAATGGAATACCTTTTTTATCCGCGTAGTTGAACTGCTTGCCGAGCTTTTTATTTTCCATGAATAGCTCGGTGTTGATGCCGCCTTTACGTAGGTCTGCGGCGAGCTTGGCAGCAGCGCGGCGCGTTGCATCGCTGAAGACCGTCACCAGGACATCCACCACAGTACCGCTAATGCTGGCCGGGTAGAGATCAAACATGTCCATTAAGTCGATGATGCGTTCAATGCCGAGCGAAACGCCGGTTGTGGGTAAGCTCTGCTTGCGGAACAGGCCGATTAACTCGTCGTAACGCCCGCCACCGCTTAGGCTGCCGATGTTCGGCTCGGTTATGATCGTCTCGAAGATGGGGCCGGTGTAGTAGCCCAATCCGCGCACCATCGTAAGGTCAAAGGCGTAATAGGCGCTGTCGATCCCGGCATCCTCTAAATACCCGGCGAGGTCGCGTAGTTGCGCGATACTGGTTTTAGCTTCATCGGAATTGGCGAGGGTTTCTTCTAAGAAGTCCAAGTTCTCCGTGCCGGGGCGTTGCTGCGTGATTAAGTCCATCATGCGCGTGACGACATCCGCCGCGATGCCGCGTTCTTCAAGCTCTTTTTGTACGCCGTCCGCGCCGATTTTGTCGAATTTATCCACGCTGCGGTAAAGGTCTGCGAGTTGGTCATCAGGCACACCGGAATACTGGCCGATGGCCGTCAGCAGTTGGCGGTGGTTGATTTTGACCTCAAATTTGGGGAAGCCCAAACGCTGCAAGGCCGTCACCACCACGCCGATAACTTCGGCATCTGCGCTCATGTCGCTCACACCAACGATGTCCGCATCGCATTGATAGAACTCACGATAGCGGCCTTTTTGTGGGCGCTCCCCGCGAAAGACGGGCGAAATTTGATAGCGTTTGAACGGCAGCGTTAAGTCGTTTTCGTATTGCGCTACCACCCGCGCCAACGGCACGGTGAGATCATAGCGCATGGAAAGCTCATCCTTACTACCACGCCCATGATCGACATTGAAGATTAAGCTCTCGGCATCTTCGCCATATTTGCCATATAGGGTGTCTTTTAGTTCAACGATGGGCGTTTGGAGTGGCTCGAAGCCGTATAGCTCGAACACGTCACGAATAGTCTGCATGACGTACTCGCGCTTTAGCATGTCGCTGGGTAAAAAGTCGCGGAAGCCCTTCGGCGTGCGCGGGGTGATACGGTTTTTGCTCATGGCGGTGTCCTCTCTGGTCAACAGGCAACAAAAAAGCGCAGACCAACGTCCGCGCTTATGGGATAGCTAAAGGTTCGGCGTAGGTCTAAAAACGTCGTTTTTGTGGGGGATGATGATGTGTGGACATAATGCGGACCTTTCGCCGTCTGATTTTCGCTTAAGCATAGACGATCACAAACGGACTTGTCAAGTTGCTTTAGAAGCAGCTAGGGCTTGCTGGCGTACATCACGGCATTGGTCAAAATGGCCGATTTCGTGGCGCAGGCCGAATAAGAAAGCAGCCGGGGCATTCATCAAGCCAACTGCTTCCGTAAACCGTTCGGATACTTCCCGGTAAATATCGAGATGCGGCGTATCCGGCCAAGTATCCAGGTAAGCGAGGCGCATCCGGCGGCTTTCTTCCAGCCGTTGAATGCAATGGGCATGGGTTGTGATGTCGCGCCAGGGTGTTTCGTAGCGGGGGCGCTCACTTGTGGCGAAGCCGCGTGCCAGCAGGGAACTGATAGCCGCGCCTTCTTCGCTGCTGGCGGTCACATGGGCGATGAGGTGCGCCAAACTCCAGCCGATGTTTTCTTCGCCCTCAACAGCGTGGGGGTCGTTGGCTTCGGGGTCTACAGGGTCAAAAGTCACGGCAGCATCATCTAAGCCGTCCAAAAAGCTAAGCAGCGTATCAATGCTGCGGTTGGTCGCTTCGCGTAGGTCGTTTATGGTGACATCTTGAGCGAGGTCGATCATGTGGAGGCCGTCTTGCATTAGGCGATTAAAATCGAGTGTCATTTACTACTCCGATAGTTTGCTGAGGTTTGCTATTTACCGATGCGGTCTTTAACGCAGACCTTACCGATATTTATCAAAATTTTAAATCAGTGGCGAAGAAAATCAAACTGTGGTTAAATTACTCCCAAATTAGTCACGTATTAAAGGAATGCGGCTTATGCTGACTTCGGTCGAAAAGTTAGTGTTTTTTATTCTGGCGTTGCTCGCCATTGGCGCAACATATCATGGCTTTCGTGAAGTCTGGTTGATTATCAATCGGGGGGAGGGCAAGCTGCACCTCAATGACTTGTTTAAACGCGCCTGGAAGGCAACAGAGGTTTATGTCACCCAAAAGACGACGCTCAAGACGCGCACCGTCGCGAGTTTGTTTCATCTGGGCATTGTCTGGGGGTTCACATTTTATTTTTTGGTCAACGTCGTTGACTTGCTTATCGGGTACATCGGCGGGTTTGAAGACACGCTGAAGGACTTCGGTATTTTGTACGATGGTTTCCGCTTTTTGGCGGATGTGTTGAGCATAGCGGTTTTGGTCGGTGTGATGTATTTTATCCTACGCCGGACGGTACTGCCCAATAAAAAAGATTTGGAATATCACGATAACGTACTGGTACATTCCAAGGTAAAAGATGGCTCAATCTTCCGTGATTCAATGATTGTTGCGATTTTCATCTTAATTCATGTGGGCGCACGCTTCTTGGGTGAGGCTGTCATCGTCCAGCAGAGCGGCGAGGCGGATTTATGGATGCCGTTTGCGACATTGGTATCGCCTTTGTTCGCTGGCTTCAGCCCAGATGGACTACAAATTATGCGCCATATCTTCTGGTGGTTGGCGTTGGGCGGCATTCTGCTGTTTACACCGTACTTCCCCTATACCAAGCACGCACACTTGTTTATGGCTCCGTTGAATTATCTGACACGTCCAGAGCGTACCTCAATGGGCGAAATGGAATACCTGGACATCGAAGACGAGGAAAAAGAGCAGTTTGGTGCAAGCCGCCTAGAAGACTTGACCAAGACCAATATTTTCGATGCTTTCGCTTGCATCATGTGCAACCGCTGTCAGGATGTATGCCCGGCGTATATCACGGGTAAGGAGTTGTCGCCATCTGCTTATGAGGTCAATAAGCGTTACCTCATCAAAGATCAGATGATTGACCTTTCCAACGGGGAAGCGAGCTTAAACCCATTGATCGGTTCCGCCATCAGCGAGTCGGCGGTGTGGGGGTGTACGGCGTGTGGTGCGTGTATCGACATCTGCCCGGTAGGTAATGAGCCGATGCTCGATATTTTGGACATTCGCCGTAATCAAGTGTTGGTCGAAGGCGAGTTCCCGCATGAATTACAAGATGCCTTTAACGGCATGGAGCGCCAAGGCAACCCCTGGCAAATCGGCGAAGCCCGCTTCCGTTGGGCAAATGGCCTTGATTTTGAGGTGCCGACCGTCGAAGAAAACCCCGATTTCGAGGTGCTCTACTGGGTGGGGTGTGCGGCGAGCTATGACCCGCGTGCACAGTTAACGGCGCGTTCGCTGGTGAAGATCCTCAACAAATCCGGGGTTAACTTCGCTGTATTGGGTGATATGGAAACCTGCACCGGGGATAGCGCCCGCCGTGCGGGTAACGAGTTTTTGTATCAAGAATTGGCGATGCAAAACGTGGAGACACTCAACGAAGTGAACCCGCCGCGTATCGTCGTGACGTGCCCGCACTGCTTCCATAACCTGGGTAAAGAGTATCATCAATTTGGTGGGGAATACGATGTGATCCACCATACCGAATTGATTGATGAACTGATCGCTGCCAATAGAATACCGATGGAATCTGTGCCGCAAAAGGCGAGCAACGTCACATTCCATGATCCGTGTTACTTAGGGCGGCATAATGGTGTGGTGGACGCACCGCGCAACGTCTTGACGGCGTTGGGCGCGGGCGAAGCCCCGGTAGAAATGCCGCGTAATGGGCGTAATTCGTTGTGCTGCGGCGCGGGTGGTGCGCAGTTCTGGAAGGAAGAAGAAGAGGGCGATAAGGCCGTGAACATCGAACGTTATGAAGAGGCCAAGGACACCGGCGCTGAAATCGTAGCGGTGGGGTGCCCGTTCTGTATGCAGATGTTCGAGTCGGCGCAATCGGAAGTCAATGATGGGCCGGTCGTTAAGGATGTTGCTGAACTCATCGCCGAGCGCCTGCGCGAGCCGCAAGCAGGCGATTAAGCTGTATATGGATAATCAAGCAATCCCTGC
>DAOTTT010000143.1:0-4190 GCA_034437635.1 Anaerolineae bacterium
GCATGGTGCATGTCTCCGAAATGGCGGAGGGTTACGTCAAAGACCCTGCTGATGTCGTCAATGAAGGGCAAGAAGTCAGCGTGCGTGTGCTGAAGGTCAACCGCAAGAAGCGTCAAATTGACTTGAGTATGCGTGAGCCAGAACCCAGCTACGATAACGTCATTGAAGAAGAAGACAAAGATATGCCAACCGCCATGGAACTGGCATTTCGCCGTGCACGCGATGAAGCCGATCCTAATGACCTACCCAAGAGCATGCGCGACCGCCGCAAAAAATCAAACGAGAAGCGCCGTCGTCAGCAAGACGATGTGATTTCACGTACACTGAAAAACCACGGCAATAACTAACTCATTAAAAAAGCCTGCTCTGATAATTGAGCAGGCTTTTTTATTTACTCCTCAACTGGTGGGTTGAGATCGTTTCGTAGACGTAATATAGTAAACGTCAGCAGGAATACCATATTCGCCTCATGCATCAGACACCATTGACACCATGCACCGAGGATCACCCCCTGCACATAGATCAAATACATTGAGTAGATGAAGGCGAAGAAGACCACACCAAACGTCAAGATCATCCCATATTCTTTAAGAAAGTTGATTTTATCCTGTAGCAAGATCAGACCACCAATAACGATGTAAGTCGCCAAGCCAAGCCAAGCGATCGGAATACCCATTACTTCGGAGTAATCGCTGTTTTGCACAGCACTACAGTTAAAACCAGCATCCGCCGAACACGCCATTGGCACATCTGTCAGCTTAACATAACTCAGGTAGCCACTGACTAAAATGCCAAATGCGACCGACAGCAAACTGAGCGTTTTCAGGTTCAGCCAAGGGCGGCGAGATGTAACTGTTGTCGTTTGTGTTGCCATTGCATTATTCTCCATGATTGATCTCAAATGGATATTGGTTGACGCAAAAGCCTTACGGGATACGTTTCACCTGCTTTTGCCATCTTAGTGCCTTCTGGCAAAACCAATAAACCATCTGCAAGAACCATCGACATTAAAGCCCCGGAGCTTTGCGTACCCGTTGGCACTGCTGTCAATTGCCCCTCACGCCACTCTAATTTAACACGGACATAGGTACGTCGTCCATCGCTGTTAAGATTTTTTTGCAAAACAGCCTGTTTAAATAGACCATCTTCCGGCAAGCCCGCCATTTTACGCAATACAGGCCGCAAGAATACGTCGAATGTCACCATAACGGACACTGGATTACCCGGTAACCCGAAGAACGGCACGCCCTCAATATAGCCATAAGCCAACGGTTTACCAGGGCGGAGGTTGATACGCCAGAAATTCACCTGACCCAATTCCGCTAAAATGTCACGCACAAAATCCGCCGCACCGACGGACACGCCGCCTGATGAAATAATCACATCCGGTTGATGTGTGATAGCTTGACGGAAAGCCGCACGAACAGCATCCGGTGTATCGCGGACGATGGGCAATGTGGTCACCCGCGCCCCGTGTGCCTCTGCTAAGCCTTGTAAGGTGTAGATGTTCACATCACGGATGCGCCCCGGCGTGAGTGGTTCGTCCGGCAACAGCAGTTCATCCCCGGTCGAGAAGATTACAACATGCGGCTGACGCACAACATCTACGGTTGCCTGACCGACTGATGCAATCACGCCGACATCTTGCGGTTTGAGCATCGTACCTGCTTGGAGCAAAGTCTGCCCGGCAGTGATGTTCTCACCAATTGGGCGAATATTGGCACCTGCTGGCACTGCATTAAACAGCTTGACCGTTGGGGCGGGCTGTGTCCAATCGCCATCAGTATCTTCGATGGGTATCACCGCGTCAACGCCATCAGGGATTGGCGCACCCGTCATAATACGTGCAGCCTGCCCCGCTTTGAGCGTTCCTTCTGGCGCGACACCAGCGGGAACATCCATCGTCACCGCGACTTCGAGAGGTGTCTGTGGTGATGCCCCGACAAGATCAGCCGCAATAACACCGAACCCATCCATAGCAGATGTCGCAAAGGGCGGTACATTTTCAGCAGAGATAACCGCTTGCGCCAACACCCGATTAAAGGCCACATGCAACGTGATTTGCTCCGCACCCAACTGATGGATGCCCGCCATAATATGATCCATAGCCTTATCTACGCTTAATAAATCCGGCATATTGCTCCTAAAAGATAAGATTAATGTCAAAACAAGGTCATTTTGCCGTTAAAGTTGATGCAAGAGTAGGGCAAGTTGGTGTAAAATAGAAAACTAAAGCATGCAACCCTAGGTGTTCCATGTCCACAACAACCACATTAAGCCTATCCTTACACACAATACTTGATGCGCTGCCTGATTTAACGCCTAATGACCGAGCGTTAATCGAGCGTGCATATCATCTGGCCGAGCAGGCTCACATGGGGCAAGTTCGCAAATCTGGCGAACCATACTTCACCCACTGTGTCGCCGTCGCTAACATCCTAGCAGAAATGAAACTGGATGCTGAGGCCATCGCAGGGGCACTCATGCATGATGTCATCGAAGATACCGAAGTTACCTATGAAGACATTAAGCGTGAGTTTGGTCAAACAATCGCGGATTTAGTGCATGGCGTGACGAAACTCACGAAACTACCGATTAACGTCGATAAAGCCGTGAGCGGCAAGCGAACCAAAGATAACAACCGCGAGCTTGAGTATATCCGCAAGATGTTGCTGGCAATGGGCAGTGATGTGCGTGTGGTGTTGATCAAATTAGCCGATCGCCTGCACAATATGCGCACGCTCACCTACATGCCACCCCACAAGCAAAAGCGCACAGCCCACGAAACAATGGAAATCTTCGCGCCTTTAGCCAACCGCTTGGGTATCTGGCAGATCAAATGGGAGTTGGAAGACCTGAGCTTCCGCTATCTTGACCCAACCGCTTACCGCTCGATTGCCATCAGCATTGATGAGCGCCGTGCTGATCGGGAGTCCTATTTGCAAAATGTCATCAAGACGCTACGCAAGGACTTAGACAAAGAAGGCTTACCCAACGCTTCGATCACCGCACGCCCCAAACACATCTATAGCATCTCCCGCAAAATGCAGCGTAAACAACTGCCCTTTGACGAAATCTTTGACGTGCGTGCAGTTAGAATTATCGTCAACACAGTGCCGGAATGCTATTTAGCGATGGGGACCGTCCATAACTTATGGCGACCGATTGCCACAGAGTTTGACGATTACATTGCCGCACCTAAAGACAATTTCTATCAGAGTTTGCATACCGCCGTCATCGACGACAATGGCAAGACAATCGAAGTGCAGATCCGCACTTGGGAGATGCACGAACATGCTGAATATGGCGTTGCCGCCCATTGGCGCTACAAAGAAGGCAACCGTAAGCATGACGAGAAGTTTGAGAAACGGCTTAAGTATCTCCGTCGTCTTATGGAGTTCGGCCCAGAGGTACAAGACGACGCGGAAACCTTCATTGACACCATGAAGACCGAAGTCTTCCAAGATCGTGTATACGCATATACCCCCAAGGGAGACATTATCGATTTATCTGTCGGTTCTACGCCAGTAGATTTCGCCTATCATATTCACACTGAAATCGGGCATCGGTGTCGGGGTGCCAAAGTCAATGGCCGTCTGGTCAACCTCACGCATCAGCTACAAACGGGCGACCAAGTCGAGGTGTTGACATCCAAACGTGGCGGACCAAGTATGGACTGGCTCAACCCCGATTTAGGTTATGCTCATACATCCCGCGCACGGAGCAAAATTAAGCACTGGTTCCGCAAGCTCAACCGAGAAAAGCATATTTCACTAGGCCGCGAGGTATTAGAACGCGAACTCAAGCGCGTTGGTGTGTTGGATACTATGTCATTTGAGACTGTGGCAGGGCTGTTGGATCATGCTAAGCTCGAAGACTTCTTCGCAGCGGTTGGTGCCGGGGACATCACCGGCGCACAAATCACTAACCGCGTCCTCGACGAAGAGCGCAATCAAAGGCGCTTACAAGATGTTACCGACCTTGTGCGCAAGACGCGCATCAATAATAACGGACATGATAGCGGTGTAAAGATTATGGGCACAGGCGGCTTGATGGTCAATCTGGCGACATGCTGTACCCCGATGCCGGGCGATGATATTATCGGTTTCATCACACGCGGGCGCGGCGTGACCGTCCACCGCCGTGACTGTACCAATATCATCGGCATTAGTGAGCCAGAGCGCCTGATT
>DAOTTT010000144.1:0-17343 GCA_034437635.1 Anaerolineae bacterium
ATCCCTAGCAAAACTAGCAGGGGGATTATATAGCGTTTAGACATAGGTCATCCCTTCTTATGTAATTGGTCTTACTATATATCATATAGCAAGTCGTGGATCACGTATCCAACGGATGACCTACTGTTTAGGATTTAACTGTCGTCTCGTAGCGTTTTGGTGGTAAACATGATGCAACCATAACTCACAGCTATGGCTAATCCGATAGGTAATACGCCTTCCACGAACAGGCGTGCAGGCCACCCCATCGGGATAAAACGCATAAAGTTGAGCAGCAAAAAGTAGAAGAACAGCAGCACAAGTCCACTCATAAACGCGCTATGTCGCGAGCGCACAGTGCTACCGAGCATCACGCCGATGGATGCCACCATAAACATTTCCAATGGCAGCCGCACCACACTGATGACCATCAAGATCAGCGACATAATCTGCGCGACATAGGGCATTTCTTCCGGCGAATACAAATTAAGTTGTAGTGTCACGATGATGGATACGCCTAATGTTAAGGTGTAGGCGATCAAGTCAACCAGTTCATCCATACGTCGCCAAATGGAGGCCGCAACTTTGCTCAGGACGATCTCGTGGGCGCTATAGGGCGTTGTACGCAGCACGTTGATCGTATCGTTCTCGTACTCCTGCGCCATTGAGTGGGTCGCATCCCGCATGATGTCTATCAATGTGCGCCCATAGAGTAGCAAAATCGGCACGAAGGCGACAGCCGCCAGCATAAGCGCGATCATAATGCCCAAAAATAACAGCGGGAATTGGATCGTCGCTAAAATAATCACCGTGTTGATGGTCAACCAAGTGGCGATGGGTGCTAATTCCGGCGGGAACACGCGCCAATGCGGGCCAAGCTGCCGCCGGACAATGGGGTTGCTACGTTTTGCCCATCGCGGGAACTTCTGATCAATGTCAGGGACTTCATAGGCGATACGTCGGGCGAGCTTAAGCTGTATGGGCGAGACGGGCATCGAAAATTTCCTTGCACACGTTAGCTCATAGTTATTATAAGCATCGCCCCATGAGAAGATCAATAGATGCGCCTTACCACTTAAACCACTTTTTTATGTGGAAAGCATACAAACAAGCATAAATTCCGATTTATCTTGTCTGGAATTTCTAACTAATGCCTCATGATGGCTCGTAATCTACCGCGATGATGCTCTGGGTGACGGATTTGATATAGGCGACGACCTTTTGATGCTCTGGGTGAACTTGATAGGTATTGAGCGCGTCCACATCGTCAAACTTGGAGATCAAGACGAGATCATAATTGCGCTCAGATTCGATAATGTTCATGCCGACTTCGTAATGTTTAATCTCCGGGATGACCTCCGGTAAGGCCATGAGCTTATCATGGATATTCTGCGCGTGTTCCGGGTTATTTTCTGCTAATTTAAAAACGACGATATGCGTAATCATAAAATGTACTCCTTTGTGTATATACACTGTTATATTTTACCATTGTGCGGTATAATTTTGGGATAAATTTGGGATAAATGAGTTTAGCGGGAGTTACCGCACAATGAAACTGTCCGTATTGCAAGAAAATTTAGCAAAAGGTCTGAGTATCGTCAACAAAGCAGTAGAAACGCGCCCGACGATGCCAGTTTTGGGTAACATCCTGCTGCAAACTGAAGAAGCCCGTTTAAAGCTGGCTGCTGTCAATATGAGCTTGGGCATGGGCATCACCTGCTGGATCGGTGCGAAGGTTGAGCAAGAAGGGGAAGTCACCCTGCCTGCCAAGACCTTTGCCGACTTGGTAAGTAACTTGTCGCCGGAGCGCGTCGATCTTTCTTTGGAGGTCAGCACACAGACCATGAACCTTCGCTGTGGTGGCACCAATGCCAACATCAAAGGCATTGATGCTGACGAGTTTCCGCCTGTACAACATGGCGACGGCAGCGGTGATTTGGCGATTGAAGGCGATGTCCTCAAGCAGATGATCTTGCAGACGGTGTTTGCCGCTGCAACGGAAGACAATCGGCCTATTTTGACAGGCGTTTACACGCGCTTTGAAGGCGACACGATGACGATGGCCGCCGCTGATGGCTATCGGTTGGCGGTGCGCACCGCCAAGCTCAACGAGAGTTTTGATGACCCGATCGAGATGGTCATCCCAGCGAAGTCGTTGCAAGAGGTCGCACGGGTTATCAGCGAAGAAGATAGCGAAGTGCTGATTACATTGCCTAAAGAGCGCGATATTGTGATGTTCCACATGAAGAACGTCGATATTTCCTCACAACTCTTAGAGGGCAAATTCCCGGATTTCAGCGCCATTATTCCGCGTACATACAGCACTTCTACGGTGATGTACACCAGCGATCTGCTGCGGGCGTGCCAACGGGCGGAAATCTTCGCCCGCGATAATGCCTATAGTGGCCGCTTGTATGTCACCCCGCCCAAAGGCCCTAGCGAACCCGGCGAAGTGAAAATCGCCAGTAAAAGCGCAGAGCGCGGCGACAACGAAGGCTTAGTGACGGCCTCTGTTGAAGGTGAGGCGCTGGATATTTCGTTTAACATCAAATATCTCATCGAAGTGCTGCGGGTGATCTCCGATGAACGTATTATTTTGGAGAGCAACGGCGCGGCCAACCCCGGCGTGCTGCGGCCAGAAAACCGCGATGACTTCATCCATGTGATTATGCCGATGAGCGTAACACGATGACGCGCATCGCGTCTGATGAGGGCATTAAGCAAGTGCTGACTACCGCGAAAGTAATCGCGGTAGTTGGTCATTCCGATAAGCCAGAGCGGACAAGTTACCGCGTGGCGGCTTATCTGCGTGAGGCTGGGTACACCGTTTATCCGGTTAATCCAACGGTTGCGGAGATAGACGGCCACAAAAGCTACGCCACACTGGATACTATTCCAGCGCAGATCGACGTTGTGGATGTGTTCCGCCGTGCCGAGCATCTGCAAGACGTGGTCGATGCCGCCATCGTTGTCGGGGCTAAGGTCGTCTGGGCGCAGTTAGGCGTAGTTGACGAAACGGCTGCCCAAAAAGCAGATGCTGCCGGTTTAGATGTTGTTATGGATCATTGTATGATGGCGGAGCATCGCCGATTGTTAGGGCGCTAGGCGCGGTCTTTGGATTTATTCCACTCTTGCAAGAATTGATGCGCCTCATCTTCCGACCAGACGATACGCTTACGGGCGTGCTGCTCCGGGATGCGCATGGGGCCGCGTAGGGTTTCTTCTTGCAAGTGATTTTCCACAAGTAAAGCGACCGGGAACTTACTGGTATCGTTGACCATGTTCATACGGTTACTGGTACGCCGGGCGGTCGTTAGGTTGCTCTCTGCGAACTGCTTTACAGCGCGAAAGTCAAACACCTGACCGTAGATGCTATCAATGCCAACGGCTTCATACAGTGTGTTAAGCCAATCGTAGACTTGCACGGTGACTTCGCTGTCTAAAACGCCACGATACGTGATATAGGTTATGCCGCTGCCTGTATCATGGTGGGTGGTGGCGTTATCAATCTTTAAATCTGCGATTGCCATCTTAACGTATCCCAATCAATAGTGTTTATAATCATGTCAGCATTGTAACATTGCTTTTGGTGCGTGCAATACAAGCATCGTCCCGTTATATCAAACTTCTGACGATACCCAAAGGAAACGCTTACATATGGCCGGGCGAAAAGTACTACTGTTAGGATTAGCGATTGTCAGTTTTATTGTGATAGTGGTTGTTGGTTTTTTTGTGGTGCGCTTGCTCAATCAACCGGATACGGTCCGGTTATCGCAGCGTAACACGGATATTGCCTTTGTCAGTGATCGTGATGGCGCATGGGGCATCTATATCATCAATCCGGTTGGCGAAGTCCGCCATTTAACGCCACTTTACACCGGGGATGAGACGCTCACCTGCACGGCATCCACACGTGGTCAGGCGAATTGTACGTTTGATTACTTCCCTAGCTATAGTTTTGACGGTGAGATGATTAACTTTCTCACTAATCGTCAGCGGAGCGCGATGGGGCCGGGGCAGGTGCGGCCAGATGGCACGGATTTTGCCGCGTTGGATATTCTAGGGGCGATAAGTGCGGTAGCGATGGATCAACGCTTTGACTGGGACCCGCAATGGACACCGGACGGTTGGCTGGGGTGGTCGAAGATCGCAAACTTGAACTTAGAAGCCTATATCGCCACGCCAGAGGGTGAAGAATACCGCCTCACCCGTGACGGCATCAATGGGGCACGCGATTGGTTTACCACATGGTCGCCGGATGGACAGATATTGTTATTTAACAGCGACCGCGACGGCAAAGAGAATGTGTACAGCCTCAACCGGGCGGATCTCATCACCAGCCCGGATAACCCACCTTTACAGCAATTGACTGATAACCCTGTTGATGATTTTCATCCCTCGTGGTCGTTAGATGGTGAGCAAATTCTGTTTATCTCTGATCTCAACGATGGCTTGTTGGATGGCCTCATTCAGTTTTATCTGATGAACCCTGATGGCAGCGACCAACGCCCATTGGGTGATGCAACCTTCGCCGGGGATGCGGCCTATTCCGCTGATGGATCGCAAATGGTGTATATGTCGAATGAAAACGGTACTTGGAGCCTCTATCTACAAGATATTGAAACAGGCGAGACGCAGCAGATCACCGATGATACATCCAACGATCTTTTCCCGGTGTGGGGGCCTGTGCCGGAGGAGACACCCGGTTCATGATGATGTCGCGGTTAATTTTGCGCATAGGCGGCCTGTTAACGGCGGCCTTTGCGTTGATCGTGTTGAGCGTGCAGGTCGTGGCCGTCCCTAGCCCGCAGTTGGCTTATATGGCGCTGGTAAACTTTAACTACGAGTTGTTTCTGCTGGACTTGCGGACAGGCGCAACCCGGCAATTGACCTTCACGGAGCGTCATAACGAACGGTATCCGGTGTTTTCTCCGGATGGCGAGACGATCGCCTTCCACGCGAACCCACGCGGCGACTATGAACTATACATGATGGACGCGGACGGCGACAATCGACGCAACCTGGCGTTGACGGTTCAACTGGAGACGCTAGACGAAGCCATGGTCGATTGGTCGCCGGATGGTGAGCAGATTGGCTTTCATGCTGGGTCGAACGGGCGCGGCTATAATCTTTACATTGCGGATGTCAGCGGGCAATTTTACCGCGCTGTGACGACAGGTGCGGATGATTACGTTTATTTTACGTGGTCGCCGGATGGCACACAGATTGCCCTCTCACGTTTTGCTAATGCCGTCGGTGAGCGCGATCAACTCTATTTGCTTGACGCTACCGCGCTCGATGATCCACAAACGAACATCGACAATTTACAACCCCTCGTTGAAGATGCATATTTCCCGGCGTGGTCGCCGGATGGCACGCAGATCGCTTATGTGACCGATACCGGGCTGGGCGATGAAATCATCATCATGGATTTAACAACCGGGGAAACACACAACCTGACGCGCAACCGCTACATCAGCGACACACACCCGGAATGGTCGCCGGATGGTGAGACGATCTACTTTGCATCAGACCGTGATAATGGGCTAGGCTATCATGATTTGTACAGGGTTGCTGTTGCCAGTGGGCGCGTGCGCCGCTTAACGTGGACGCGCAATTATGCTCAAGCACCGGATTACCGCCCCTAGCGCCGTATCGGTTCTTCTAGCTCGAAGTAGCGCAGGCTTTGGCGCATCTCGGCAACATGCCACATCTCTAAGACCATCGTCGGCGCGGGGGCAATAGCGCGGAGTCGGGGCAAAATCTCGTTGTAATCCAAGATGCCGTCTTCCCAATCAAATCCGTGATGCTCATCAAGCGTGCCGTTGTTGTTGTTCATATGCGTATGGATGAGGTGCGGATGCAACGCGCCGATCCAATGGTCGATGGTGAAATCCGGCTCACCAAACACTTCAGCATGGCCGATGTCCAAACAGGCTTTGAGGTGCGGGTGATTAACCTCGTTGAGAATATCACCGATGATGGTTGGCTCGAACTCCCACATATTTTCCAGCGTGATGATTACGCCGTCGGCTTGGGCGATTTCCGCCAGGGAATACCAAAATGGCACATTGCGTTTATGCCAGCCCTCACGGTAGGCGGGGTTATGCAAAGAGCCGATAAAATTCGCGTGTAAATTGACAATCTGAATGCCAAGCTCTGCCGCGATGTGAATGGCGTGCTGGTAGCGACGGGAAGAGAGTTCGTTAAGTTGTGAGTCCGGGCTACCGGAGACTAAATCCATAAATGGGCCGTGCATAGTTACGGGGCCGCGCACCGCCCGCAGGATGCTTTTATACGTGGCGACATCGTGCTTCCAGTTGCCATCGAGAATATCAGGATAGGCAAATGCCATCAACTCGACCCCAAGCCCATGCTCTAACGCCAGGTCAATACATTCTTCTACGTTGTTGCGGTCTGCGGTGAGCAAGACTTGATCCGCCACGTTCTGCCTCATTTCTCATTGTTATAAGTAGTGTTATTTTACAACAGTTTATTAACCTTCTCTGGTTACAAAACAGCTATAAAACCATCATTCAACCGTTTGGCAGTTGGCCTCACCGTTGAATGTCGCCGGTGTCCACACCGGGGATGTATTGCCCGGTGCGCCCTCGTCAAAGCGTTGCCAGGTGTTATCTTCTGTGTCGATGACGGCCAAGGCGTAGGCGTTACGGAACGCTAAATAACGTCCATCCGCGCTAAACCGGGGGAAATCCGTATGGATAAACTCCTGGTTATCAAGGTATAAGGTCGCGTCGTTGTCCGCATTGCCGATGAGCGGGATACGCCACATGCGGTTTTCGCGCACATCGCGGAAGTCGCGCACGGCGGAGATCATGGCGCTGCTATCCGGCAGCCATGTGTGATCCAACGTTAAATTCCATTGGAAGCTCAACTGCGTCGGGATCGCTCCTTGGTTATTGGCGATAATCCAGAAGGTATCGCTGTTCCCTGTGGGCGAGTAGATAAAGCCGATTAATGCCCCATCAGGACTCCAGCGCGGGGAGCGCACACTGCCCACGCTAAACGCCGTCAACCGATACTTGGTGCCACCGTCCGCGCTGACGATCCACAAATCCGCTTCTTCAAGCAGGGTTTGCTCGTCTTGGGTTTCGGTCGGTTCTGTTGTCGGCACTGCTGTAGAAAAAATATCCGCGCCGGGCAAGCGTCGATCATATGACACGTAAGCCAACCACGCCCCATCCGGCGACCATTGCGGTGTGAACTCGCGCCCGGTCACACTGTAGAATGTCGCTTCGCTAGATGCAAAGCCGTTAATACGGGCGATGTAGTGCTCACGGTTGCGCGTGCCGTCGTTGTATACTTCATCGCGGATCATCGTAAAGGCGATAATCCCTTGGGGCGACCATTGCGGCTCCCACACGCCCCACGTATCCGCTGGTTGCTCGTCATAAATCACCATCGCCTGCTGGTCGCTACCATCTAAGCGGGCGCTGTAGAGCGTCGGCAGGCCGTTGTCGCTTTCATCCAACGTGAACAAGACCCGACAGCCATCCGGGGAGAAGTCCCAGACGTGATGCTCGCCGTATCCAAACGATAGGGCGCGTGTTTGCCCGCTGCCCAGGTCATGGATGTGAAAGTGGTCTGTTGTGGCCGGGGTCGTGGCGACTAATGGCCCTATGAGCGGCTCTGGGGGTTGGCCGTTCGCGGCGATGGTCAACGACAGGACAAACAAAATGAGCACAATACGATAGATCATCATTTTACCTTATGGCTGTGGGGTTGGGGACATCCGACGATGTCCCCAGAGGATTTTGATTATTCGATCACCGGGATTTCGACGTTACCCTTGTTACGGAGTGCGCCTAAGTCCGCGTTGATCCAACCGATGACACTGTTGCCATTACATACGGCTTCGATGCCGTACCATGTACCGGCGGTGTTGCGACGATTAATGACATATTCTTGATTGCCGGGTACTTCACATACCACACTGGATGCTGTTGTCGGCAAGGTGTAGATGTTGTTACGGATGAACAAGAAGAAGCGCGGCGGTAAAATTTCGCCCCGGGCTTCGATGATGGGTGTCCGGCGCAGATCACCGCGCACGACAACATAATCATCACTGCCGTTGACCCACCCACGAATGGAGTCGATCTGCACGTACCACCATGTACGCTCGGCATTGACACCTAACACGGCGAGTTCGCTCCCGCCGTCGGCTTGGCCGATGATGGTGTATTCGGGGCCATCACCACTGCGGATATTGAGGCGGAAGGTATCCACCACTAGCGAGCCGGGTTGCGGCGCACGGACAGCATCAGGATTGCTCACCGGGGCGCTAATCAGCGCATCTTCAAACGTAAAGTCGCCATCGGGCAAGCCGGGGCAACTGCCTTCGGCGGTATAGACGACCTGTTGAGCTTGGCCGTTACCTGCCGGGCTGACAACCTGCACCATCAAAGGGTTAGCCTGTGGCACATCCGTCCAGCTAAAGCGTGTCCCTTCGTTAAACACGACAGTAGTGCCGACGAAGAAATCTTCCGCTACTGGACCAAAGATAATATTGCCGCGCCCATCCATGCCGGTGATGGTGATCGTCTCAAGGCCGCTGCCGGTGTTGTCACTATCCAGCAAAAAGCCGCCGCCTTCGCTGAAGAACCCATTACAGCCGACGTTCCAAACGGCTCCGCTGCGAGTGGCTGCACTGGTGACGCTCACCAGCCCCAAAATCATCATGCTGACGACCAGCATTGCTGCAAATTTTTTCATCCCCGATTCCTTTTTTATTTTAAAACGTTTCCTATACTATGGAACAAAACGCGCAAATTCGCAAAGTGTAACTGCATATGGCGTAGGTTTTGCGTAGGGTTTCCGTAGAGTAAGTGTGGGCGAAATATGCTATTTTGAAAAAGACTGTGGTGAGTGTTGCCCCCACCACCTCACCAAGTCAAAAAGGCTTCCCCGATACCAAACACCCGTCGTCCTCCTGACGGGTGTTTGGCTTTCTGGTAGGATGGGGATAATTCTACACCACCAAGGTTACTTATGATTTATGCAGAAGTCGCGGTGAATACCGCCGTCGATCAATCCTTTCATTATCACGTTCCGGTCATGGTTATGGACTTGGTACAAGTCGGGAGCTTGATACGGGTGAGCTTCGGCACAGCCATGCAACCCGGCATTGTCATCGCCTTGAGCGAGCATAGCCCCGTGCAACAGACCAAGCCTATCTTGGAAGTTTACGATCCTGAGCCAGTAGTCACGGATAAGCAGATTGCGCTTGCCCGGTGGCTGAGTGCACAGTATTTATGCCCGTTGGGGTTGTGTCTGTGGTTGTTCCTGCCGCCGGGGATCGTGGGCAAGCGCGATCAACGGGTGGAATTACTGCGGGAAGACCTCAGCGGCGACAATGCAACGGAAACCGCTTTAATCGACCTGCTTAAACGGCGCGGTGCGCTGACCGGAACGCAGATCAACCGGGCGCTCAAACGCCAGAACTGGCGCGGCGCGGTCAAATCTCTCAAAGCACGCGGCGGCCTCTATACGCGCTCTATTCTGCTGCCGCCCCGCGCCAAACCACGCAAAATTCAAGTGGCGGCTTTAACTATCGACCCGGCGCATCTACCGCATGTGCGTGGGCGCTTGGGCAAACCCTCCCGCACATCGGATTTATTGACGATCTTATTAGATATGGACGCAGAGACAATCCTCGTTTTGGATGTCTTGGCGTTGCCGGGGGTGGGCAATGCCACGCTCGGCCAGGTGATCGACAGCGGCGCGGCGCGGCTCGTTGATGGCACAACGCTAGAACTTACAGCCAGAGCAGAAGACGCGCTGTTTGATCTGCGGGGTGGCGAGCAAGATGAGGCGATTTTGCGGGTGTTGGCGCGAGAAGATGAACCGATTGACGTAAGTTGGGTCTATGCGCAGACGGGCGCGAAGCTGGACGACCTCAAACGCTTGGAGACTTACGGCCTCATTACCCTGGGCGAAAAAGAGACCATCCGCGATTCATTAGCGGATCGGTCATTTATGCCGATGTTACCGCCTCAACTCACCGCCGGGCAGCGCGAGGCGTGGGCGGCGGTCAAGGCCGCGCCAATGGGATCAACGGTGTTGTTGCACGGGGTCACCGGGAGCGGTAAGACGGAAATTTACCTGCGGGCGATCCAACGCACGCTGGCCGAAGGGCGCAGCGCCTTGTTTCTCGTACCGGAAATCGCCCTCACACCGCAGACTATTCGCCGGGTGATGGCGCGTTTTTCGGAAAAGACCGCCGTCGTCCATAGTCGCCTAAGCGAAGGTGAACGCTATGACACATGGCGACGTGCCCGCGCCGGAGAGCTTAACGTCATCATCGGGACGCGCTCCGCGCTGTTCGCCCCATTGCCAGATGTCGGCCTAATTATCTTGGACGAAGCACATGACCAAAGCTATAAGCAATCGCCGCCGGTAGCCGCCCCATATTATGATGCGTGGGCCGTCGCCAAGGAGATGGCCGCGCAAAATCAAGCGGTGGTCATCCTGGGCAGCGCCACACCGGATATTGAAACGTACTTCCAGGCGCAAGAGGGCACAATACACTATGTGCCGCTGCCGGATCGCATTATGGGACATCGTGTGCGCGTCATGGAGCAGGCCGACAAACGCCAGGTCAAAACACGCTATCGCATTGAGACGAACAATACCGCCGATGCGATGGCGTTGCCGCTGCCGGATGTTCATGTTGTCGATATGCGCGACGAACTCAAAGCGGGGAATGTGACGATGTTTAGCCATGAACTCCACGCGGCGTTAAGCGATGTGCTGGCCCAGGGACAGCAGGCAATTTTGTTCCTTAATCGCCGGGGCACATCGACTTATGTCTTCTGCCGGGATTGTGGCGCGGTTGCCCAATGTCCCCGCTGTGATACACCCTTGACCGATCACCATCACGCGGAAACGCTGCAATGTCATCACTGCGGCTTTACCACACCTACGCCGCAACAATGCGTAAAATGTGGCTCTAAGCGCATTAAGTTCTTCGGCGCAGGGACGCAGCAGGTAGAAGAAGCGTTTAAAGCCGCCTTTCCTGATTCAATTGCGCTGCGGTGGGATGCGGACAGCACCCGTCAAGCCGGGCAACATGATCTCATCCTAGAGCGATTTATGGCGCAACAGGCGGATGTGTTGATCGGCACACAGATGGTTGCTAAAGGGCTTGATCTGCCGTTGGTGACGCTGGTAGGCGTTATCAGCGCGGATACCGGCTTGAACTTGCCCGATTTCCGCACGGGCGAACGCACCTTCCAGGTGTTGACGCAAGTTGCCGGGCGTGCTGGCCGGGGGCTATTGGGTGGGCGTGTTGTCTTACAGACGTATCAACCGGAACATATCGCCATCCAAGCCGCCGCGAACCATGATTATAAGATGTTCTATGAGGCAGAAATCCAGCAGCGGTATGCGCTAGGGTACCCGCCTTATCGCCGCTTGGCGCGGATCGTCTTCCGCGATGCGAACGAACGTCGCGCCCAGGATGCCGCCGAGCAATGTGCGGCGGCGCTCAACGCGCACATGGAGCGCACCAACAGTACGCATGTCGCGTTAATCGGCCCGGTGCCGTGTTTCTTTACCCGCCGTAATCGCCTGTACCGCTGGCATATCCTCATTCGCGCACCCGACCCGGCACACTTTCTTGCCGGGGTCGATTTACCGCATGATGCGATAGTCGATGTTGACCCGGTGGACATGCTATAATCTCGGCTGAGGGAGAAAGCCATGCAACGAATCAGCGTTTTTCAGATGCTTAAAATCGGCGTCGGACCGTCTAGCTCGCATACGATGGGGCCTTGGCAAGCGGCGTTAACGTTTTTGCGCACATTGGGCGATCAAGTTGATGATGTGACGGCGGTCACGGTTGACCTGTACGGCTCGCTGGCTAAAACGGGCAAAGGGCACGGTACCGGCATGGCGGTGATGATGGGCTTGCGAGGTGAAAACCCGGTTACATGCGATACCAGTACCATCACCCATAAAACGGCGACCATCCGGCAAACGCACAGCCTTCACCGAAAGATAAGCGTGGAAGCCCCCTAGCTTTAGCTTTCACAGTTACCCATAAATCGGGATATAGGGGGGAAATGGATAATTTTGGTCTGAAAGGAGGTTGTTTTGACCGATAGTAATATCTCTATCGTCAAATATATAGCCTCATTCATCGGGAATACGCAAGGGGTGCATCTCACTTTGGGGGCGGTTGAACTTATGTCTGAACTCAAAATTTCTGAATTGAGCAAAGTTTCCCCTAACTTGAAATGCACCCTGATTGAGTGTTAAGCTGTGCGGCGATTATGTTACAATATATACGGTAAATCCCATCGTAAAGGCATTAGATGGACATTCATATTCCGGTTTTAATTAACCTGCAATTGCAAGAACTCGCCAAGCAGCAAGAGCGCGGGATTGGCGATATTATCATGACCGCAATTGCGCAATATGTAGAGCAGAACACTAACGAAACCGCCTTTCGTGAGTGTGTTCGCCACGCCATAGACGATCATCGGTGGCTCTTAACGGAATTGGACAAACGATGACCCGTTATCTGACGACGGTTGAACTCATTATCATCAACGAAGAAATTATCGGTAAACGCTCTCAACTGCGCGACCCGGATTTGCTAGAAGCGGCGGCGCTGCGGCCCCAAGCTAGCGCCTTTGGCGTGGATGCCTACGAGACTATCCCACAGAAGGCGGCGGCGTTCTTCCACTCCTTAGCGCGTAATCATGCGTTTGTGGACGGCAACAAGCGTACATCCACCATCGCGACGATTATGTTCTTGGAGTTAAACGGCTATCATGTGCGTTGGGACGACCAAGCAGCCCTTGATTTCATCGTAGCGGCGGCTACTGGGCAACATGACCTCGAGACGATCACTTCATGGCTTGTGGCCCATACCACGCTCCTACAAGCCCATAACCAGGAAGCATAACGATGTTTTGGCTTTCCGCTGCCGATATTTACACCATCAATGAGGAGGTCGTTGGGCACGAGCCAATTGTTATTGATCGGCGGTTGCTCACGGCGGCGGCACAACGCCCCTTTCAGCGGATGTTCGGCCATGATGCGTATCCGACGTTAGTCGACAAAGCCGCCGCCTTGCTGCATTCTCTGGCGCATGACCATATGTTTGTAGACGGCAATAAACGCACCGCACAAGAAGCCGTGCGGCGCTTTTTGGAGGCCAACGGCGCACAAATCCATTGGACAAATGAACAAGCCTATGATCTTACGCTGGCGATTGCCAAAGGCCAGCATAACGCTAATCAAGTTGCGGAATGGATGCAGCAGCATATTACGTTCCGCGAGGAAGATTAGCCCGCAAGCCAAACCCCACTGCATAGATCAACAAACCGATGAGTACGACAGATCGGCTGTGTGCATAAGCCGGGATTATAAGCTGTTCGTATATGCCGACATTGTAAAGGGCGATCTGACCGATGGCTTGCGCGGCCAGGATGCCCGCCCCGGTGATTACGCCTATGCTGATCGTCCAAAAAGGCAGCAATCCCATAACATGCTGCTTTATGTTCCCACGTATGATGGCCGTTTCGTGATTGAATGTACCTAAGATCATCGCGGCGACCCCCCATGTGGTGAGGTGACCATACAGCGGCCATAGGCTATTTTGACTCGTTGCCGGGGTGAGCATCACACCTAGAACGACAATGCCTTGCCCTAAAAACAAGAGAATGATGCCCAATGCAAACCAATAGGCGGCATAAGTGCGTCCGCCTGCCGGGTTGATGAGTGCGAGATGGCTATGGGCAAGATAGAGGCCGTGCGCGGCCAACCACAGGCCACCCATGATAACATGTGGTCGTGATGGTGGTACTATAGTGCTGAGTCCCGTCAAGATTAAACCCGGTGTCCATAAGGTAACTGTGACGGCCAAGCTCCCCGCTGCCCACCATAAAGATAATGTGCTAAAACGATACAACAGCGCATAACCGGCTACTATCGCTGCGAGTGTTGCGGCTGGCATCCAGATATAATGCTCCGTGATAAACAAGATGCAGGCCAACACCCAACCGACGAGCCAGCTCACACGCAATAAGCGCCAATCTGCCGGGAAGCGTAACCGCACCGCCAACAAGCCGACCAGGAGCGCGGCTGCGAATAGATGCGGATTATCGGCAAGATGAGCGCCAATCAACGCGGCCAAAGTCACGCGGAACGCCCACAAACTATAACGATTTTCCATCCCAATAAAAACTCACCTTAAATCTGCTGCAAAAAATATTTAATAAATGCTCTCACTTTGCGGTTTTGTCGCACATTAGATATACAATACAGAAGATCGTCCATTTAGCATATTGAGTTTTTTATGGTCCAAATGACAATTGGGGATCGGTATACACTCCATGAGCGGCTAGGGGCTGGCAGCATGGGCGCGGTCTATCGCGCTTATGATCGGCTCACTAGCCAGCATATCGCGCTTAAGCAAGTGTTGACCGATGCTGAAGCACTACAATTTAGTTCGCGACATACAATCGCTACGGATAACGCCCGTTTAGAACTGGCGCATGAGTTCCAAACGTTGGCCTCTTTACGTCATCCGAACATCATCAGCGTGCAAGACTACGGCTTTGATAAAGATGGCAGTGCATTTTTTACGATGGCGCTGCTTGATGCCCCGCAGACGTTGACGGATGCGGGCACAGCACGCAGCGTCGAAGAAAAAGCGGCGCTGATTATCCAGTTATTACAGGGCTTGGCCTATGTGCATCGCCGGGGTGTACTCCACCGCGATCTCAAACCGAGCAATGTGCTGGTTAAAGATGGCACGGTGCATGTCGTCGATTTTGGGTTGGCGATGACGGCGCAAGACCCAACGGCGGATGAAAGCATCGCCGGGACGATTGCTTATATGGCTCCCGAAATTTTGATGAATCAAGCGCCAACACCGCAGTCCGATCTTTATGCGGTGGGCTTGATGCTCTATGAACTGCTGGCGGGCAAGCATCCTTATGTGGGTACAAACCCGATGCAGTTGATCGATTCCATTATGAATAAGCCCATTGACATCAGTGTGTTGGATATAAACGTTTCTTTGGCGACCCTGCTTCATCAGGTGTTGAGCAAAACGCCGACGGAGCGCCCAAAGGACGCGACAGAGTTCATCAAGCAATTGGCGCAAGCCTGCAACCTCCCCTTACCGCAAGAGACCGCCGCCATACGCGATAGCTACTTAGAAGCGGCGACTTTCGTCGGGCGCAAGCCAGAGCAAGCCCAGCTTATCGCTGCGCTAGAGAGCGCAAACCGTAGCAAGACGGGTAGCTTATGGCTTGTTGGGGGAGAAAGTGGCGTAGGTAAATCGCGCTTGTTGGATGAAATTGCTGTGCGGGCGCGTGTGAGTGGCATGTTGGTCTTGCGTGGGCAGGCTGTCGTGGAAGGCGGCGTGCCGTATCAAATGTGGCGACAGGTCGTGCGCCGTTTGATCTTATCGGCACAGTTGAATGAAGACCATCTACCGATTTTGCCGCTCATTGTGCCCGATGCCGCAGACCTGCTTCAACGGCATATTCCAGCCTTGGATGAGGCTATATCGAACCAGGATAAGCAAAAACGGCTCTCGTTATTGCTGGATACGCTGTTCCGGCAGACCAGCAAACGCCAACCGCTTGTCCTCGTGCTAGAGGATTTGCAGTGGGGGTCTGATATTGATAAGGCGCTCATCAAAGAGCTAACCCCCTTGATGGAAACATTGCCAATCGTATTGTTAGGCACGTATCGTGATGATGAAACGCCGACCTTGCCGCAAGAGTTTGAAAATGTCCAGACGATCACATTAACGCGCTTAAACACTGATGAAATTACACAACTCAGCACATCAATGCTAGGGCGCATCATCGGTGCACAAGATCAAGTGCTGGAACTGCTGCGCCGTGAGACAGAGGGTAACGTCTTTTTCCTCGTGGAGGTGGTGCGCGTGCTTGCGGAAGATGCCGGGCGCATCAGCGAGATCGGCAATCGTACCTTGCCCAGTCAAATATTCGCCGGGGGCGTGCAGCGTGTCGTACAATATCGTCTGGAACGTGTGCCGGATTGGGCGCAACATATGCTTGAACTAGCGGCAGTTACAGGTCGTCAGATTGACCCGCGCCTAATTAGTGCGTTAGACGCACAGCTTGATGTTGAGGCGTGGCTGACAGCTTGTACAAATGTGGCTGTGCTCAGTGCGCAGGATGGTATTTATCGCTTCGCCCACGATAAATTGCGCGAAAGCCTTTTGGATGCGCTTGACCTTGGCGCTAAATCGTTGATGCATCGTCAAGTGGCCGAAGGGATTGAATCCGCTTATGCACAATCGGTGAATGATTATGCGGCGGTGCTGGCCGGGCATTATGCGGAAGCCCAAGACCCCATCAAAGAGGGCTATTACAGCATCATAGCTGGTGAGCAGAGCTTTAATGTCAACAATTACCGGGCAGCGCACAAGTTTTATCGCCGTGCGCTGGATTTAGAAGCGCATAAACACGCCGAAGACACACAGCAAACCCTGGCGACAATCTATCTGGGCTTGGCGAAGTCAGCTTATGGCTTGAGCGACTACGAAGATTGTCGTAAATGGGCCAATCAAGCAATTCCGTTGTTTAATGCGAAAGATGATGAACCTGGATATGCCGATGCGATTAATGTTATTGGCGAGAGCCACTTCCGGCAAAGTGACTTCCCAACAGCCCGCCGCTATATTGAAGAAGCCTTGGCTATTCGACGGCGTTTAGATATCCCGCGTGAGATTGGTTATTCGCTGATGAACATGGGGGTGATCGAGTCGCAAATGGGGCATCTGGATATTGCAGCAGTTTATCACCGTGAATGTTATGAAATCATGCAAAAAACGGATGATAAAATCGCTATAGCGCGGGCGCTCAACAACTATGCGATCAACTTCGACCTACATGGGGATTACGATCAGGCTGTGATTTACTACGAAAAGAGCCTAGCGATCCGCCGCGAGATTAACGATGCGCAAGGTATTGCTTATAGCCTAAGCAACCTGGGGCAACTTCTTGGCGATCAACAAGAATTAGATAAATCCTATAATTATCTTAAAGAAGCGCTCTATTATATCCAGTTGACGGGCGAAAAGCGTTCGACAGCTAGCGTTTTTTCCGCATTGGCTAATGTACAGCGTCAACGCGGCTTTTTAGATGAGGCGGAACAGCATGAACAGCGGGCGTTGGTTATTCGCCAGCGACTTAACGACCCCATCAGCTTGGCGACATCCTATAATGGTTTGGCGATGATCGCCATGAAACGCCATGATCTTGATACAGCATGGACAAACGTCCGCTTGGCGCTGCAAACGGTGTTGCCGTTAGAAAATATACCCAACACAATCGGGTATTTGCTCACTGC
>DAOTTT010000145.1:0-10936 GCA_034437635.1 Anaerolineae bacterium
GCCCAAGCAAAAACGCACACAACAAGGCTTTCAGACGGGTGACATCGTGCGAGCAGTGGTCACGAAGGGTAAGAAAATCGGGATATATATCGGGCGCGTGGCGGTGCGAAGTTCAGGCAGTTTCAATATCGCTACGCGGGAAGATACCGTACAGGGCATTAGTCACCGCCACTGTACCCATCTACACAAATCAGACGGTTACAGCTACCAGAAAGGAGATGCGGCTTCCTCCACCCGCTAAAGCAGGTGGTTTCCGCCGCATAATTTCGATGAATAATTTAAGCAAGCAACAGCAGCAATACCTGTTAATCGGCGGTGTCGTCGTTGCCGCGTTGGTCGCATTCGGTGCGGCCATTCTGCTCGGCGGTGAGCAAGGCACCGATGTTAGCGAACGCGATTATAGCAGCATCACGACCGTCCGCATGGATGATGGGGCTTTCGTCATGGGCGACCCTAACGCACCCATCACAATTGTCGAATTCGCCGACTTCCTGTGTGGGCACTGCCAAGATTACAAGACCGTTGTCGATCAGATCATCGAAGAACTGGTGATGACCGGCCAGGCCAAGTTTGAGTTCCGCGCTTTCCTCGTTATCCGCCCAGAGGGTGAGAGCAAATTCTACGCGCAATATCTGGAATGCTCCGGTGAGCTTGGCGGCGCGGAAGCCTACTGGCAAGCACACGAAGAACTGTTATTCCATGCTAGCCGAGGCGTGAACAGCGGTGACGCTGCGCGTGAACTCGCGTCCGTTATGGACTTCAGCTATGCCGAACTGCTGGAATGCGCCGCAGACGCGAACCAATACGAAGTTGACCAACAACTCGGCCAACGCGCAGGCATCAGCGGCACACCAGCGATCCGCGTGCGGTATAACGATGGCAACTTGCAAGCTATCCCCGGCACAGACGGTCGCGGCGGCCTGCCCTTTGACATGATCCAATCAATCGTTGCCACCGCCAACGGCTAAATCACAGTCCCGGCCTATGCGTCGGGACTTACCCAAAAATCATCGGGTATATCCAGCGCCTTGAGTGGGCGCTTACCCGTTTTTTCTATACCATGCCAGCCCATCGTCATCAATTCGATATGATCGGGGTAATCTTCCCCATCACGATATTGCCACTCGCTGACCGCGTAGAGCAGTAGTTTTCCCTTGCGCCGCTTGAGCGTCACGACGAACGGCAAACGCTCATACAGGCGATGCACCAACGCCTCGCCCGCTGTGGGGTCTGCCCGCCGCGCTAACATGCCCAACGCCGAAATCAAACGAGTAGTATCCGCCGGACCCCGGAACGCCCACATTTGACGCGGAGTATCGTCCGCCGCTAACAATGGCGCGACAGCCTGCGCTTCATCCGTGCGCACTTCATCGAGTAAGATCGTCGGCATTTGATGCTTCAATGCTGCTTCAACCTGCGCGGCGAAGCCCACGCCCGGTTCATCACCCACAGGCCACTTAACGACGACCCGTTGGCTATCATCAGGCAATGCGAGTTCACCGGAACGCTCGACCGCGACGACGGCATCCCCCGCTAAACGCGCCATCGTCCCTAACAACGTCGTCTTGCCGGACTCCGTATCCCCGACGATCACCAGGCCATATGGAGACTGAGCGATAGCCGCCAGCAGTTGCGCCGCATCCGGCATGAGCATCTCGCGGGTAACGCAATCCTCCAGCGTGGGTGGCTCAATGGGATGAGCGCGAATATCGACTGACAAAAACAAGGTGATCGGTGGCGCAGCGACATTGACGCTCACCCGCCGCCCACTGATAGTCAAGCCCGTTTCGATGAGCGGCTCATCTTCCCGCAGTTCGGCCCCAGCATCCTCTAGCATCCGGCGCACCACCCGCCGCAGATGACTTTCATCGTCAAATAGCGGCTTGAGCGTCGTAAATTCCCCATGACCATAGCGCACTGCGGCTTTATCCGCCCCTTCCAGCGTGATCGTCGTCACATCCGGGTTCGCCAAGAGCGTATCCAAGCCGCCATAGGTGAATAACTCCGCATAAGCCAGGCGAATCAACATCGCTTTTTCTTTGTTGGACACCTGCACAGATTCCACCGCGATGACATATTCCGCCGTCGCTTTGACGAGCTTAATGCGGTCAATCTCGGTCTTGGCCGCTTTTAGCGCATCGGATTCACCGTAGCCATGTTCATCAACAAATTGCGCGGCGATCCGTTCGATCAACGCCCGTACTGATACCTGCCGCCGCCCTTGTAAAGCGGGCAGCAACTCCGGTTCGCGGCCCCGGTCAGCGTTGACCCGCACATCATGCAAGCTGTCCATCAAGCGGTTACGTTTTTCTTCCGGCAGTTTGCGTTCATCATCACTCATCGTTATTCCTCCAGGTTTACTGGTGCGAGGTCGTCGTTATAATTAGGCTGTCGCCCAACTTTGGGCATATCCACCCAACCGCCATCCACCCACACACGGACAACATCCATTGTATAATCGCTTTCGCCTTGTGTGGTAAAAAACGTAGACCCCACTCCATAACTATCAACAGGGACATTATCAGCCTCAAACGCGGCGATCTTCTGCGCATTAAAGCCACCAGACACCACAATCTGCACTTCTGCGCAGTAGGCTTTGGCGGTGTCTTCCAGCGCCGCCGGGACGTTCCACCGCGTCCAAGCCGTGTTGAGTGCTTCGCGCACCGTGCGCACAAGCGCCGGGCTAACACCCTTCTCGGCATCCTCTGGCAAAGCCGCATCACGTTGATGCTTACTTGTATCCAGGCGTACCCCGTTGAGCTTCCAGCGTTTTTGGCTGATTGCATCATCTGCGTGCAACGCGGCGACATATTCCGGCCAGCAGGCATCCAGCGTGCGCAGCGAATCGCGCACGGTGTCATTGTTAAAATCCACTAACGCGATACGCGGCACGTCCGGGTCAATAATACGCGCAAAGGCTTTCATGGCTTCGGCGGTATCCGCCAAGAAGCACGCTATAATCGCATGGGGCACCGTCCCACCGCCTTGCCCGCCCCACCAAGCCGCTTGTTCGTCCGTACTCACCAACGGGGGCACCTGCACATCATTGAGCGCATTATACCGTTGTACAGCCAACCAATAAGCATAACCATCCAACGCCTGCACAACGGGCAGATCAAACCGCGCCGGAAAGAACAAGATCGTCTTGCCTTGGGCGGCTTCCAACACGGCGCTGACGTTTGTCGCTATGCGTGTCGCCCGCGTCAAGTAGCCAAGCAAAGTTGTCTCTAATACGACAAATTCCCGATAGCGGCCTTGTATCTTCAAGACGGGCATCACCTGCGCTGGATCATGGTCATACATGGTCACATCGCCATCTTGCACGGCCTCTACTTTGAGGTGCGGCCACGTTTCGACAAACATATCCCCATCAAAATACCCCGTACCATGCCGCAATACCGCTAACGCCACATCAACCCCAGCGACAACCGCACGCGGCGCACGACGGTTGAATATCTGCGCCTCGACCATTATATCGCCTAGCGCGGGAGTCGCATCCACGCGGGGATACTCCCCGGCAAAGATTGCGCCTTCCTGTTGGAGTTGCGCGAGCATATTCATCACATTGATGAAATATTGATCGGCATATTGACCACGCCGCAATTTATCCCAATTAACATCTAAAACTGCACCAGAAAGCCGCTTACCGTCAAATCGTGTCATAAATCTCACCCTTACCTGCATTCAATTATCGTTTACAATTGCGCCTGCTAGAAAATTCATCAACAGAGATCATAAATACATGGACATTATCGCAACAGGTTCAATCGCATATGATTATCTTATGCGCTTCCCTGGCAAATTTACCGATCATCTCATCACCGAGCAACTACACCAAGTCAGCTTGAGCTTCTTGGTCGATGAAATGACCAAACATTGGGGCGGCGTTGCCGCTAATATCGCCTATACGATGGCGCTCCTCGGCATGAAACCCAAATTGATGGGCACCGCCGGGCGCGACTTCCCTTCTTATCAGGAATGGCTAGAACGGCATGGTGTCGATTGTAGCACCGTCCGTCAGCTTGACGATGTGTTCACAGCGTCATTCTTCTGCAATACCGATACAGAAAATAACCAGATCGCCTCGTTTTATGCAGGCGCGATGGGCAAAGCCGCCGACTTCACCTTAGCAGATGTATTCGACGGCCAACCCGATATGGTTATTATATCGCCCAATGACCCCAAAGCCATGAGCCAACTCAGCCAAGAATGCCGAGATCACGGGTTCAAGTTCATCTACGACCCTAGCCAGCAGGTGCCGCGCTTGTCCGGCGAAGAACTCGCCCATGACATGACCGGAGCTTATGCCATGATCGTCAACGGGTATGAGGCGGAAATCATCAGCCAAAAGACGGGCAAAAGCCTGGATCAACTGCGTGAACAACTCGCCATTCTGGTGATTACACACGGTAAAAAAGGCTCAACCGTCTACGATAACCGCAATGACGACATGAAGGTGACGGAAGTCGCCGCATTCCCGGCGGTAAACCGCGACCCAACCGGCGGCGGTGATGCGTTCCGCGCGGGGTTCGTCTACGGCTTGATGAACGACATCCCGCTTGATGTTGCTGCGCAGATCGGCTCCTTGTGCGCGTCGTATGCCATCGAGAATATCGGCACACAAGGCCATCACTTTACGCCGCGTGCCTTTGTGGAGCGCTTCCGCAGAGAGTACGACGACGAAGGGCTGCTGGACAACTTAATTAATCAGCAATCCGGCGATTAACCTACGCTGGTTATTAGCGGTGGATACCGTATGCTATACTGTCGCGTTGGAGCGACTCGATTTATCGTTAAACACATAAAATACAATCAGGAGACACAATGAGCGTTGAATACGACGTAAAAGATATGGATCGCGCTACAGAAGGCCGCTTCCGCATTGACTGGGCCGAGCAAGAAATGCCGGTTCTGCGCAAAATCCGCGAGCGTTTCGAGAAAGAAAAGCCGCTGCAAGGTGTGCGCGTTTCCGCTTGCTTGCACGTCACCACAGAGACCGCAAATCTCATGAAGACACTGCAAGCTGGTGGTGCTGATATTGTCCTGTGTGCGTCTAACCCGCTGTCTACACAAGACGATGTGGCCGCCTCGCTGGTCGCCCATAACGAAATCCCGGTCTACGCCATCAAGGGCGAAGACAATGAAACCTATTACGAACACCTGAAGGCGGCGCTGGATCACAAGCCGCAGATCACCATGGACGATGGGGCCGACCTCGTCGGGCTGCTGCACAAAGACCGCCGCGAACTGCTGGAACACATCATCGGCGGGACGGAAGAAACCACCACCGGCGTTATCCGCCTGCGGGCGATGGCAAACGATGGCGCGTTGGCCTTCCCGGTGATCGCCGTCAACGACAGCAACACCAAGCACCTGTTCGATAACCGCTATGGCACCGGCCAGAGCACCATTGACGGCATCATCCGCGCAACCAACATTCTGCTTGCCGGGCGTACCGTCGTCGTCGCCGGGTATGGCTGGTGCAGTCGTGGTATCGCTAACCGTGCCAGCGGCATGTGTGCCAACGTCATCGTGACGGAAATTGACGCACTCAAGGCGCTAGAGGCTGTAATGGACGGCTACCGCGTTATGCCAATGGAAGAAGCCGCGCCGATTGGCGACATCTTCGTCAGCGCGACGGGCAACATGCACGTCTTCGACACCCATCACTTTGCCACCATGAAGCACGGCGCGATCGTATCCAACTCCGGCCACTTCAACGTAGAAATCAACCTCAAAGGTCTGCGCGAAATGGCGAAGGAAGAACCGCGTCACGTCCGCCCCTTCGTAGAAGAATACGTCCTCGATGGCGGCAAGATCGTTTACATCCTCGGTGAAGGCCGCTTGATTAACTTGGCCGCCGCCGAAGGCCACCCGGCCAGCGTGATGGACATGAGCTTTGCTAACCAGGCACTCGGTGCGGAGTACATGCTGCGTAATGCGGCGAACCTCAGCCCGGAAGTTTACACTATCCCAGAAGACGTTGACCAAGAAATCGCCAGCCTTAAGCTCGAAGCGATGGGCATCAACATTGACACCCTCACCGCAGCACAGGTGAAATACCTCAACCAATGGGAAGAAGGCACCTAAGCCTCGATAAATTTCTTTCCCCAGGGTATGGCGTTGTCGTCATACCCTGATCTTTCCCAAAAAGATAGAAGGAGAACACAATACATGAAACGATTAGCAGGCATTTTAACGGCATTGGTCTTGCTGTTCGCCCTGAGCACAGCCAGCGCCCAGGGCGGAGACGGCTTATTCCGGTTCGTCCATGTGGTACCCGGTGTCGGAGAAGTTGACATATACATTGAAGATACGTTGGCTGTCTCCGGCTTAGCTTATGGCGAAGGCAGCAATTACATCGCCACCCCAGAAGGCACAAGCACCGTTACCGTGCGCATTGCCGGGCTTTCTACCGAGTTATGGCAGCAACCACTCAACGCAAGCACCGGGCAAGCCGTGACATTCGTCGCATCAAGCCTTGATCCGCTGGAATTCGTCGCGCATGAAGATGATTTCTCGCCGCTGGCCGTTGGGGTCACACGCTTTAGCATCATCCATGCCATTGAAGGTGCGCCACCTGTCACCATAGAGTCGAACGGTCAGCCCGTTGTACAAAACTTGGCCTACAAGAACGCCAGCGGCGGCTTTGACATCCAAGCTGATGTTTACCCACTCACGATCAGCGCGGAGGGCGAAGCCCTTGTAGAAAACGTGCCGTTTGCTTTTGCGGCGGGCACATCCTACATGACGGTACTCTATGGCACGCCCAACGACCCACAAGCGTTAATCCTGAGCAACCCCACCACCATTGATGGTGACGCGGGCTTTGTCCGCATCGCGCATACCGTATCCGATGCACCCGCCGTTGACATCTACGCCAACGAAACCTTAATCGTGCCATCGCTGGCATTCGGCCAAGCGACCGAACACTTACAATTACCAGCAGGCACTTATGATGTCGATGTCCGCGCAGCAGGGACGACAGAGTCCATATTGATGGCAAATCTAACGGTGGAAGCGGGCGATGCCCTCACCGTTGCCGCCATCGGTAGCTTAGAAGAACTTGATGTGAACGTCTTTACCGATGATGTAAGCGGTGTCGCACCGGATACCAGCGTTATCAGCGTGATTAACGCCATCCCGGAGAGCGAAGCCAGCTTGACGCTCGGTGACGGCATACAAATCGCGGATGCCATCGCATACAACAGCGCCAGCGATGCCGCCAGCGTTGATCCTGTGACAGACATCGGCACCTTGACGCTGACGATAGACGGTCAGAGCCAGGATATTACCCTGACGGAAACAGACTTCTACGGTGGTGTTTACACCAATGCGTTTGTCGTGCTGGATGTTAGCGGCGCGTTCCCGCAGCCGACCGTCGTCTTCGCGGAAACCGTCCTGGCTCAAGGCGTTATCAGCGCCCCCGGTGGCGATAGCGTAGTCGTTATTGAAGCGCCTGTCGAAGAACCAGTAGCCGAAGAACCTGAAGTTGAGGAACCAGTAGTCGAAGAACCAACCGAAGTCGCTGTTGAGCCGACTACTGCCCCGGTAGAGCCAACCGCCGCCCCGGTACAACCGACAGCACCGCCGCCCGCACCCACCGAAGCACCGCCCGTTGTCCAACCGCTCCCGGCTGGGCCAACCGCCCGCATCAACATTAACCCTGGGGCAAACTTGAACTTGCGTCAACGCCCAAGCGCCGATGCGCTCGTGCTAGGGCAAGCGCCGTCCGGCACAACACTCGCCATTAACGGGCGCGAAGGTGCTCCGGTTGATATTGATGGGGTCGCTGATCCTGATTACGTTGACCCCGTGACCCTGCTACCGGATGAGGACACCGACCTTGCCGCAGAAGAAACCTGGCTCAACGTCACCTATAACACCCCGGATGGTGGTCAGATTGAAGCATGGGTGAATGCGCTATATGTCGTCGTGCGCGATGATCGCGGCGACCTCCTCAAGCTGCGTGAACTGGAAACCGTCCCCGGCAACCAAGTCGGCGAGGCGCTGAACACAGCCATCACGCCACCCCCGCCAGCGGAAGACCGCGTGACCATCCGCGTGGTTAACCTCAACCCCGGCGTGAACTTGAACATCCGCCGTACACCGGAAACAACAGGCGAAATCATCAATGGAATCCCGCAAGGGACGGTTGCCCTGCTGCAAGGCGTTAACGATACCGCAGACTGGGCGTTCATCACTTATGAACCACCCCAAGGTGGCATCATTGAAGGCTGGGTGAGCACGCAATTCGCTGAGTATCAACTCAATGGTGAAGTCGTAGACCTGGCCGAACTGGAACTCCAAGAAGTCTTGGAATTCATACCGGAAGATCGTCGCGGCAGCATCAGCGCCGGAGCACCGACCCAGGCACCGCCGACCGTTGACCCGACCCGTGATGCCTACATCGCCACTGTGCAGATTAACCCCGGCGCGAACCTCAACGTTCGCCGCGACCCGAACGACCAATCCGAAGTCGTGACGCAAATCCCGGCGCTGCTTCAGGTCATCGTCACCGGGCGCACAGCCGATGAACTGTGGTTGCGCACCAGTTACGAAGGTGTCGAAGGCTGGATCGCCAGCAACTTCGTCACCGTGACGTTTAACCGTCAAGCTGTGGAACTGAGCGAAATCCCGGTCGTCGGCACAGAATAGCATAGCGCGTGCTATGCTCAATTGTGTGTTATGATTAGGCGCATATTTGCATCAAATAGGAGATGCGTTTATGCGCCTAATTTTAATTATGATGATCGCCCTGCTGATGAGTGCGTGCAGCGGTGAGGAAGAAACGCCAGAACTGCCGACCCGCGTGCCCGTCGTCGCCACTGCAACTGAAACACCAACCACAATCCCAACCGATCCGCCGCCGACCCAAACGCCAGCGCCTACCGCTATCCCAGTAGAGACGACTGCCGACAATCCGGCCTTGCAATCTTACGTGCAAATGCTCCATGCCGTGCCCGGTGGCCCCAGCGTTGATGTGTATTTTGAGAGCCTCGGCTTAGCCTTTGCGCTCAACTATGGCAATCCCATCAACGAAACGCCCATTACAGGCGGTACATACAACGTGACAGTCATGTCATCCGGGGAACGCTTAAATAGCGATGTCGCCCCCGTCGCAACAGGCAGCATTACTATTCCAGATGCAACGACCGTAAGCCTTATCATCGCTGCTGTAGATGGCGCTGTTCAGCTTAACACATACACCGTTGATACAAGCCCCATCGCCGGGGAGCAAGCCCGCATCAGCTTAATTAACTACGCCACGCCCGATGTCATCTTGACGCGGGATAACAATACGCTCATTGCGCCCGTTCCCAGCGGTGCGCAAAGCCCATACATCACGGTGGATGCCAGCGGCGGGTCCATCACCATTAGCGATGGTACAGAGCCTTTAGCATTTTATGCCCGCACACCACGCAGCAAAAACAGCATTACGCTCGTGCTCATCCCCGCAGCGGATGAAGGATTTGAAGTCGTCTCGTTTGAAAATCGTGTTGAAGCCATCACACGCTTACAGATTATCAACGCCTCGTTTGTCGTTGCCAGCGTGGATGTGTATGCCAACGGCGCACCCTTAATCAGCGCGGTTGAGTCCACGCGCACCACAGGCCGCAACCAGATACCAAGCGGCACCTACCGGATTGACTTCCTCCCTGCCGGGCAAGATTACGCAACAACGCCCCCGCTCGCTAGCACGGAGTTCAACGCGAACGATGACGAAGACATTACGCTGGTCTTCGCCGGGGAAGAAGGCAATTTTGACATCATCCGCCTGCGTGAAGATTTAACGCCAACAGCCTCTAACGAAGCTCGCATGACGTTTATCAACGTACTGCCTAGTGTGCCAGTCGCCAGCTTGCAGACCAACGCCATCGAAGATGACAATCCACTGCGTGACCTGCGCTATACCGAAGCCAGCAACCCGCGCAGCCTTGATGCGGGCATCCAAGATTTCTCTTGGAACAATGCGGACAGTTTCGATGAAGTCGAGGCCGCTAACGATGTTGAACTCATCGCCGGGTTTAATTACCTGTATATCCTCACCGGGCAGACGGAAAACCCGCTCATCTTTGGTGACTCGGTTGGCATTGACGAAAGCCTACAACCGGATCGCCCGGTAGAGCCAACCAGCATTCCACAGCGTCCCGTCTCATTGCGCGTGGTGAATATGCTGTCATCGCGTGAGCCTGTCGCCGTCTTCCTGGAAGAAGCGCCACTTTTATCCCCGGCCAACCATGCGACCGCCTCAGTTGAAATTTTAACGGGGGCTGGCACATATACCATTGGTGTGTATCCGCCGAACACTACAGAACCCGTTGCAGAATTCGCTTTCGTCAACCTCACGCTTGACTTCGCCCCAGGTGATGCTTATTCGCTGTATATCATCGGAGAAAACAGCACCAGCGCAGAAATCCGCGTCTTGCAAAACGTCAATTTAAATGGTCAAGCTGCGGTTCGGTTCGGCAATCTCACCCAAGGGCGCGATACCAGCTTTGGCCTTGCCTTGCAGGATGCCGCTTTGGAGATCAGCCAGCCCACACCAGACCCAACAGCGATTGTAGACCTTGACCCGAACCGTTTACTGATCTATGGCCCTGCCGAAACGCTGTTTTTCGATGTGGGTAACAGCACCTTTAGCAATGCCCAGCGATACCCCGCTGGCGCATACAACATCATCATCATTGATGTGGACAACACCTCTGCGGCAAAGTACGAATATAACGTCAATTTCGCGGCAGATACGCAATACGACATCATCGTAGAAGAAATTGCAGGGAACGCTGTCAACATATTTGTTGTCACATATCCATAGAAACAGATTAAGGACAAGCGGGTTAGTGGCTTGCCCTTCTAAGGTGATTCGATATAATGCTTAGCTGCGATCTGTTATCAGCATCCTAAAGGAGAACAGTGTGCGCGTCCTGATTAC
>DAOTTT010000146.1:0-3878 GCA_034437635.1 Anaerolineae bacterium
AAACGGGCTGTATAAAATGATCTTTCGCGTTGACAAGCCCGTTTACGGGCTTCCTAGCGTTTAATGTAGCCATCGGCTTTGAGCCGATGCGGGATATACCTGAGTAGTTACTCTTATATATACTATACGGTATCGGCAAATCTGAGTCAATGCAGCTTGGATGAACGTTACATCAAGAATGCTTAAGCTGGTGCGATAATGTCACGGACAAAGGCTTCAGCTTCTTCCAAAGTCGAAAAGACGTGCGTGTGCTGGTCGGGTGCCATCATGCCCAATACCCGCGCCGTTTGGATCGTCAGTGGGTCGTTGGTCACGACAGCCGTAGCGACGAACTGCGGCATATTGGCCGCCCGCACAAAGACCTTACGCGCATCTTGCTCGATATATGTGACCGCCGTTGCATCAATGATCGAAACGACAGGCGCATGGTATTCTTCTATATATGTGGCGATCATCCGCGCCCACTCGCGTGCGTCCGCTTCCGTAATCCGGCCTTCTTCGCGGGCGAAGAGAACACCATCTTTAAACTGCACATCTACAATCGGCATTATTTTTAACCCTGCTTATCAAAATAAATTCAAATGGATATTAACGCGCATCTGGAGAAAATGCCATAGTATCGTTGTTAAGATCTTGTGGAGTTTGCATGAGGGGGCGACACGCGCCCCCAAATTGCTATTTACTGCACGAATTCGATCACCAATACGCTCAATGGCGGCAGCACATCCAGCGGTTTGTAGTCGGCAAAGCCACCGTCCGCGTTAAACGCTGGCACGGCGATGTCCGCATCCGTGCCGAGCAACACGTTAACCGCGCTCATATCGCCTAAGTCGCTGGCTTCGAGCGTCAAGCCGTAGTTATCGCGCTCACGGTCGCGCATGTTGATGACGACTAACACAGTCTGTTCGTCCGTCTGCCGCAGGAACGCCAAGACGCTCCCGGTGCCGCCATCTACCGCCACATAATCACCATGTCGCAGCGCCGGAACCGCGTTGCGCAGGTGGACGAGATCGCGGTAATGGTTAAGCAGGCTGTCGGGGTCGTCGGTCTGGTCGGCTACGGTGATGCCGTCTTGCCAATCCGCGTTGACCTCACGCCAAGGCCGCGCCACCGTAAAGCCCACACCGGGCGCTGCACCGTCACCCCACTGCATGGGCGTGCGGATTTCCGGGTCGGGCTTGGTGCCCGTCATGCCGATTTCTTCGCCATAATAGATGAAGGGCGCACCCGGCAGCGTCATGTAGATAGATGCGGCGGTCTTGAGGTTGGGCACATCACCGCGCATCTGGCTAGCAACACGGTTCTGGTCGTGGTTAGTGAGGAAGGTCGCGTATTGCCCCGGCGCATACAAATCAAGAATAGTCTCCATCTGATTTTCTACGGCGCTGGCTACACCAAAACTCGCGGATTGGATGATGGACTCGGCCAAGTCGAACTCGAAGACGATATCCACACTGGTGCCGGAATACGGCGCGGCTAAGGCGCTGGCAGACCATACTTCGCCCACCAGCAAGGCTTCAGGGTCAACGCTCTCGATGAAAGCGTGATAGTTTGCCAGCCATTCGCGGGTTGCTAGAGTGTTTTCTTGATTTTCGCCATCTTCAATAATGTGCTTGATGGCATCCAAGCGGAACCCGGCGACACCGACTTCTTCCAGCCAAAAGCGGCTGATGTCGTAGATTTCTTCGGTGACTTCCGGCGTGTCGTAATTGAGATCGGGCATCCCGCCCCAGAACACCCCATAATAATAGCGCCCGTCGCGCTCGTGCCACACAATCTGATTATCCGGCCCACGAAACTCCGGGTCTTCTTCCGCCCAGACGTACCAATCCACCGTTTCGCTGTTGGGGTCTTGCGCACTGGCGACAAACCAGGGATGATCCACGCCGCTATGGTTAATCACCAAATCCATGATAATGGCGATGCCGCGTGCTTCGGCTTCTTCCACCAAGCGTTTCATGTCGTCCATCGTGCCATATTCCGGGTTGATGGCACGGTAGTCGGTCACATCATAGCCATGATACGACGGCGACGGGTTGATTGGCATTAACCAGATGCCGCTAATACCCAGGTCATCGGTGGTGGTGGGGTCACCATCGTTGAGATAATCTAGCTTTTCAATAATGCCGTTGATGTCGCCCACGCCATCCCCGGTAGAGTCGTAGAAGCTGCGCACGAAGATTTCGTACCACACCCGATCATTCCACCAGGTATCACCGCTTTCTTCGTCTTGCGCGGTGATAGGCACGACCAAAAGCGGCAACGCCATCAACACAATCAATACCGTTAAAAGCACCTTACGCATAGAGAGTACCCTTTAAATCTCAAACTTATATTGGGCTAAGTATATCAAACCCCAGCCATGGTATGGTAAGCTCTATGCACACTGCACAAAGGAGATCCGTATGGAAATTTATAAACCCCTACTCATTGAAGACTATAAAGCCGAATTGCACGATGCACCGCACTTACTGCTGGATGTCCGCACGGTGGAGGAATACACCGACTATCGCATCCCCGGCGCGGTCAATATGCCCTTGCCGGAGCTAGAAAGCCGCATGGACGAAGTGCAGCAACTCGCCGGGGATAAGCCAATTGTGATGGTGTGTAAGTCCGGCGTGCGGAGCATCATGGCAGCGCAAATCGCCCGCTATCATGGTCTGCTTGAGATCGACATCTACAACTTGGAAGAAGGCACTCAGGGATGGGGCAAACGCGGCTTTCCATTAAATTCTGGCTAAAATTCTCCCGCGTATTAACCGCTAAATCTGTATTGATCTGGCTGTTTTCATCTATTGAGCAAAACTTGCGCAAAATAACAAATTACATCAAAATGACCTCAGACATAAACATATATTTTGAGGAGAACACAATTATGCAACGTTCACGTTTGATAGGGTTGGTCGGGATGCTGGCCGCGCTGATGATACTCATCGGCTCCGGCATGGCCCAGGCTAACATCAGTTATGGCACGGCCATCATCGGCAAGATTGACGCGGCGACACCCTTCGCCGCTTTCGCATTTGGTGGCGCAGAAGGCGACTTAGTGACCGTGCGTGTGGTCAGTTTAGAGCCAGGCTTCAGCCCATCCTTGAGCATCAACAGCCCCGTCGGGCAACAGATCGCCTTTGGTGCGAGCGATCTTACCGCAGCGACCATCGGCAATGTGCGTGCTGATGTCGTTCTACCGCAGGCCGGGACGTACAGTATGCAGGTTGGCAGTTCAGATGGCAGCCAGGGGCAATTCTTGTTGCGGATAGATGGTCTACCCACACAAAATGCCTTGGTACTCGCGCCATCAACAGCGTTGACATCGATCAACTTCCTGCCAAGCCAGTCGATACAGGTCGTGGGCTTCAGCGCAACGCCGGACGGCAATTTACAACTGCTTGCCCAATCACAAGGGGCGGCGTTCTCAGTCGCCATCCACCGGGAAGACGGCACATTAGTCGGCGTTGTCGGCGCGGATGATGGCAGCGCATCAACGTTTAACATTCCGGCTGGCGAGATCAACTATTACGCCGTTGTCGGTAATCGTCAACGCGATGAAACGCCGATAGAAATCGGCTTGTTAACGAGCGGCAGCAGCACAACACCGCCATCTTCCAGCGAAAGCTCATCATCATCAAGTGACAGCTCATCGACGGATACGACCACGCCGCCAGATAGCAATGTCTGCACTATCACAACGGGCGGCGGCGGCACCAACCTGCGCACAGGCCCCGGCACCAATTACAATATCATCACCGGGCTGCCCGCCAACACGACATACAACGTCACCGGGCAGAATAGCGCTTGGTATACCATCAATTACAACGGCGCACAGGGTTGGTTAGCCGGTAGCGTGACCACGCTCGACGGCCCCTGCAACGCTGTCC
>DAOTTT010000147.1:0-2375 GCA_034437635.1 Anaerolineae bacterium
GTCAGGGGACACCAGTGGTAACACAAAGTCACCACCCCTGCGGGGGTAGTGGCGCGGTAGCACACCGCTCACGATCTTTTGTCCGATGCACGGTGGTCGCTACACGCGCCAACCATGCTTTCCTCCACCCGCTAAAGACGGGTGGTTTCCAGCAAGGAGGTTTTGATGAAAAAAGACTTGCATCCCCAATGGTTTGCAGAAGCTAATGTTGTCTGTGCGTGTGGTAATACCTGGACAACAGGCGCGACTGTGGCCGAAATTCGCACCGATATTTGCTCGGCTTGCCATCCGTTTTACACAGGCGAGCAACGCATCGTAGACACCGAAGGGCGTTACGATCAATTTATGCGTCGTTTGCAAATGCGTGATGAGAAAATCGCAGAAGCCGAAGCGCGTGAAGCCGCCAAGACACCGCCGGATCTCACTTTGGTTGATCTCGGCCTAAACACCCGCTTTGCTTCTATCCTTGAAGAGCATGGTGTTGTCAACGTTCAGCATTTCTTCGACAAGCTCGAAGAAGGTGGCGAAGAAAGCATCCTCGAAGTACCGGGCATTGGCCGTAAGGCGCTCAGCGACATCAAGAAGATGCTGCGTAATCGCGGTTACGAATTGCCAGAAGACGAATAAAAGCACCTCGCGCAACAAGATAAACAGCCATCCATAGGCAACTTGGTATGGCTGTTTTTGATTTAAGGGAGATTTGCATCGTGAACCACCAACATGGACGCATTGAAGTGATATGTGGCAGCATGTTCTGTGGCAAAACAGAAGAACTTATTCGGCGTGTGCGGCGTGCTATCATCGCCAAACAGAAACTACAAGTTTTTAAGCCTGCTATGGATGATCGCTATGGTTTAGAGTTTGTCAGTAGTCATATCGGTCAAAAAATCGAAGCACAACCGGTAAAGTGTGCACAAGACATCTTAGACAATCTCGACGAGGCAACGACGGTTGTTGCGATTGATGAAGCTCAATTTTTTGATCCGCAAATTACCCCTATTGTTAATCAACTTGCGGAAAAAGGCTTGCGTATTATCATCGCCGGGCTAGATCTTGACTTTCGCGCAGAGCCATTTGGCCCTATGCCCACATTAATGGCTATTGCGGAAGAGGTGACAAAGTTACATGCTATTTGTGTTGTCTGTCGAGAAGATGCCTGCCGCACACAACGGCTCGTAAATGGCGAACCAGCACGTTATGATGACCCAATTATCATGGTTGGTGCTCAAGAAGCCTATGAACCCCGTTGCCGTCGGCACCATATTGTGCTTAAATGATAGGCAGTTAAGCGTAACGTTTGTTGTTGCATAGGGTTTCCCTATGTAAAGAGAAGCAGGAAAGGTAAAATATGAGTGTTTCAGCTGCACCGTTTGGTGATGTACAACAGGATCAATCCGCTGATTCATTCTGGTTGCGTAATCGTCGCTGGGATCTAATCTATATCACATTTAGTGTAATCGTTGTTCCGTTACCCTATTTAGTCTATCTGTTAGGTGTCCAATTCGGTTTAGCAGACGATGTCAGCCGGAATTTGGTGAATGGTTTTGTCGCTGTCGCTATCGGCGGCCCACACATGATGTCAACATTCTTACGTACAGGCTTGGATGATGACTTCAAAAAGCGTTATCCGATGTTATTGCGTTCATCCATCATCATTCCCATTGTCGTTGTATCAATGGCGTTCCTCAATCTGACTCTGTTGTTGACAGTCTTTTTCTTCTGGGCTGCTTTGCATGTGCTTCATCAAGTGACGTACATTGTCGAGCTATATAATCACAAGGAACAAAACTACGTCCGTAAGCAAAGTGCCGTCAGCTTACAATCTCGTCTAATTGATTATGCCGTTGTGCTAACATGCTTGTTCCCAATGGCAGCTTTAAAGATCAGCCAGGGTGAATTTGAGGTTGGTGTAAATGACTTGACCAGCGTTATTCCCGATTTTTTCGAGCAAACTTGGTTATTTGTCATGCTATCCGGTGTGTTTGGTTTAGCTTTAGCAGCATATGCCTGGAAAACTTGGAACGAATATCGCGCGGGGATCCTCAATGTCCCCAAGACGGTGTTTATCTCGTTTACAGTGAGCATCGCGTTTACGATGCCAGCATTGCCTAATTTGGATACTGCATTCCAAGGATTAAACACTTGGCATTCCTTCCAATATTTGGCGATTACGTTCTACATCATCAAGATCAAGCAAAATATGGGCTTGCTAGATGGTAGTGCACCGCTAGTTTCGCGCTTTAGCAGTTCCATGAGAGAATCTCGCGGTCTATATTTGCTGAGTACAATCATGTTGGTCGGTTCGGCGGTGGTATTCGGTGTCGTGTTTGCACTTGCTCACATCATTGAGCCGTCTTCAGCGGTTGTGCCTGCTG
>DAOTTT010000148.1:0-2857 GCA_034437635.1 Anaerolineae bacterium
ATGCGCTGCCGCCGGGGGGTACGGTGCATGGCGTGTATATGGCGGGGGGCTTCCGGGATACGTATGACGAAGCCGGTTACCAAAATCACCTGAACATGAACACGTTCCATGCGTTTATGGGCGAGGACTTCCCGCCGTGTGGCTTGCGGATTGATTGGGTTTTGATCCGCGATGGTACGGAACGACGCATCGACACGGAAGGCTTCGACGTGCTGCGCGATGCCGAACCGCCCGTTTACCCTAGCGATCATTACCCGGTTATGGCGGAGTTATCCTTACGATGAGCGATATAATCATCTGGTTTTTAATGCAATTGGGGCTTATCTTCACGCCGATGCCCGGTTGGACGGCGACGATGATTCAACCGCGGCCCGCGCCGGAACCCGCCGCTGTGACGTGCTTTGCGACGGCGACCGGGCGCGTCAACATGCGGCGCGGCCCGGACATCACATTTGAGCTAGAGGACGTGTTGAACACAGGCGAGACACTCGGCATCAACGCGCAGGCGATTGGCAGTGATGGCTTTGTGTGGTGGCGCTTGGAAAATAACGCCTTTGTCCGCTCGGATACGGTCAGCCTGAGCGGGATTTGTGATGCGATCCCTAGCGCGGCTAATCGTTAAGCCGGGGACATATGCCCGGCGTGGTAGGCGAGGGCTTGCGCGGCGATCAACGTGAGATAGGTCAATACGACGAAGATCATGCAGATGATGCCAATGGCGAAGAGCGGCGCGGCGATGTTGCCCTGTGTGAGTAAAAACAGGGTTGCTACAAAGCCGATGCCTAAAACGCCCATGCCGACGACGCGCACCGCCAGCACCACCACGCCGGATACGCTGCTGGCCGCGCCGGAAAGTGCCGATGCGATCCCCAAGGCGACGGTAAAGGCCGCGTCGATGACGGTGAAGGCGAACACGCCGACCAGCATCAACGCGATGACGACCGGGCCGCCGACGTTCTCCGCATTGACGACGACTAACCCCACAAGACCGATGCGCAGCAGCACCAGCATAAAATGATCACCCCACAGCGCCATGAGCGATGCCCACCATTTACCCCATACTAAGTCACGGGCGCTGACGTTGGTCAAGCGCAGGATATCCCATGTGCGATTGGTTTTTTCCCGCGAGACGCTGTTATAGGATAGGCCGACAGCAACCAGCATCAGCACAAAATAAAGGGCGATGTTCATCACGACGAGGGCGGTTGTTCCCAGGCCGATGATGCCGTTAATGAGCGGGTTTTCCCATATTGTCCAATCATTAATGGGCGCATTAACGGCGGCTAAGATCACCGCGCCTAGCCCGGTGAGGATGCCTGGTAGCAGCATCGCTACGGCCATGATGATCCACCCACGCCCGGAGCGGCTGTTTTCGATGACGTAGCGTTGGTGCTTGAATTCCGACCGGGCGATGATATTGCGCATAAATCCAAACGATAGCATATAGTCCTCGCAACTATAATGGGTGATCTCCGTATATATAGTACACCGAACGACAAGATAGGAAAGCATGACATGGACAACAAACGCCAACTCCTCGCCCTTGGGTTGATCGGCCTGGGCGGTTTATTCCTCATGAGCCGCATTTTTTCGTTTGACATCGCCGCGTGGATGTGGCCTTGGTTTATCATCGTGCCGGGGCTGCCGTTTTTGTGGCTGGCAACGACCCAACATGATAAAGCCAGCAGTGGCTTGATCTTCCCCGGCGTACTCATCACCGGGACGGGCGGCTTGTTGCTGTATCAGTCCATCACCGGGCATTGGGAAAGCTGGATATACGCCTGGTTGATGTATCCGGTTTTAATCGGCTTTGGGCTAAAGTTCCAGGGGACGCGCAACGGCAATCAAGCAGAGGCGGCGGTTGGCCGCGTGATGATGATGGTCAGCGCGTTTTTCTTGGTGTCGTGTGGGTTGATGTTTGAAATTTTATTCTTTAGCGGTTTAAGCGGGTGGGTGTGGCCGCTGATTTTGATCGTGCTTGGTTTGGCATTGCTCAATGGGTGCGAGGATGATAACGACGAGGCGATCATCACACCCAAACGCAAGAACGACGACAAGAACAAAAATGACGATAGACCGACTCTGCGTGAGCGCATAGATGCCGCCCTCAATGAAGACGAGGACGGCGGGCCGATTATCGTTTAACCGCGCAGCGTACACTCCTGGTTGAAGCGTAGCACCATCACGCCGGTAATGTTGAACGTGTAACCGTCTTCGTCGTAATCGACAATAGCGACGGCATCCGCTGGTGCGCCGCGTGCGATGGCCGTCTCCCATAGGCGGCTGATGGCGCAGCTTGGTGGCGATAACACCGGGTCGATATTGGTGGTGGGGGTGCTGACGGTGCGCTCCATGCCTTCGTTTGTATAGAAGTAGGTGCTGTTGCCGCTGGAGCTTGTGCGGGTGACGCGCCGCCGCTGCCCTGGCTCGTATACGCGGATGGTGACGATCTCATACCAGGCCCCGTCCGTCGTCCCGGCAACGCCAATGGGTGGGGCATCCGCTGGGCGCGGGATTTCGCGGACGAATTCATAGGTGGTGTTGGGCGCGGGTGTGTAGTCCGCGTTGAGATCCATCGTGCCATCTGCGCGAACATACTGCGCGGTGATCTCCGTGAGTTGTGCGCCGTTCCCGGCGAACGCGGCGACGGACTCGTAACTGGCAAACGGATTAAACCGGGAGGGGTCGCCGTCAATGGGTTGCGTTTCGGGGCGCTCAAGGTCGATGTTCAATATCCCGGCGAAGAAGTCGGTAAAGCCGTCAGGCTCGATGATTACGTAGATGACAAACGGGATGATTAACCCCAGGAGCACTAAGACGAAAAAACACGATAGCGGTGAGCGTCTCCGCTTGACTT
>DAOTTT010000149.1:0-2504 GCA_034437635.1 Anaerolineae bacterium
TGAATCAGGACAGCATTCCGCCACTGGCAGAGATTATTCGGACACGCGCTACCACCCTCAACTTAAGCGGGTCGTGGCAAGTGGCTGCCACCGGATATTGAGGGGATACAAATATTTACACTGTTATTCCAATGTTTAAAATTAGGTTAATGATATGCTCAACACAGATGTGACAAACAATTATAGGTTCATCCCTAACATGCTTGATGTAAACATAGAATTTGTCAAAGACATTACGATTGTATCGTTAAAAGGTGATTTAGACGCGCTTGCACCGGACGACATTCAGCAACAAATCATCGACCAATCTACACCACCCGGTCGTAAGATTATACTGGATATGGAAAATGTCAATTATATGTCAAGCGCAGGCTTGCGGACATTGCTCTTGCTTTATCGTCACATTAGCGAAAATAAAGGGCAAATTGTCGTCGCCGGTTTAAACGAAGAAGTGCGCGATGTCATGGCAATCACAGGCTTTATTGATTTCTTCCGCACCGTTCCCAGTCGTTCAGCAGCGATGGAAGCGTTTCAATAGAGCGAAGAAGGTCTTGACATGAACCAGCGCATTGACGCTCTACCAACCCATAAAATCAATGATTTTTCGGTTCGTATCGGCAAACCGATGCCTTTCGGCACAACAGTTATTGGGGATAGCGTTAATTTCTCGATATTCTCGCGTCATGCAACAGCCTGTACGCTTGTCTTGTATCATATTGGGGATGATGAGCCGTTTATAGAACTTCCCTTTCCGCCAGAATTTCGTATTGGCAACGTCTACACTATGCAGGTCTTCGGCCTTACACCGGAGCAGATTGAATACGGCTTCCGCTTAGACGGCCCCTATGTGCCGCACGAAGGCCATCGCTTTAAAGAGGATAATATCCTGCTCGACCCCTACGCCAAGCTAATCGGCGGACGCGATACTTGGGGCAAAACCCCCAATTGGGAAATCCCTTACCAATATCGGGCACGCATCCCACAGACAGATTATGACTGGGGCATTGACCGCCCGCCACATATCCCGATTGAAGACCTTGTGATCTACGAAATGCACGTTCGCGGTTTTACGCAGCACCCCACCGCCAACGTAAAATATCCGGGCACATTTGCCGGGATACGCGAGAAAATCCCTTACCTGCAAGAGCTTGGGATTAATTGCATCGAACTCATGCCGATTTTCGAGTTCGATGAGTTTGAGTACAGCGACCGTAGTAACCCACTGACCAACGAGCCGCTCAAAAATTACTGGGGCTATAGCACATTTGGCTTCTTCGCCCCTAAAGCAGGCTACGCAGCGACAGGTATGCTCGGTATGCAAGCTGATGAGCTTAAAACGCTCGTGCGTGATCTGCATCGTGCCGGGATTGAAGTCATCCTCGATGTGGTGTTTAACCACACCGCAGAGGGCGATGAACGCGGACACACCATCTCGTTTAGAGGCATCGACAACAAAACGTACTACATGCTCTCGCCAGATGGACGCTATCTCAACTTTAGCGGCACAGGCAACACCATGAACTGCAACAATCCCAATGTGCGTCATCTTGTCGCGGATTGTTTGCGGTATTGGGTGTCAGAATATCATATTGATGGCTTTCGCTTTGACCTTGCCTCTATTCTTGGGCGCGATCAAAACGGATTTCCATTGGCAAACCCACCTCTCATTGAGCAACTGGCCCATGATCCCGTACTCGCCCATGTTAAGCTCATTGCTGAAGCGTGGGATGCAGGTGGCTTGTACCAAGTTGGGAGCTTCCCGGATTATGGGCGCTGGGCAGAGTGGAACGGCAAATATCGAGATACAATCCGCCAATGGGTTAAAGGAGATATCGGCACAGTATGGAATGTCGCTGAGCGCATCCAAGGCTCGCCAGATATCTATCATGATCGTGGTGCCACTGCATCTGTGAACTTTATCACCGCGCACGATGGTTTCACCTTGTATGATCTTTTCGCTTATAACGATAAGCATAACGAAGCTAACGGTGAAAATAATCGTGATGGCACCAACGATAATTATAGCTGGAATTGCGGCATAGAAGGCCCAACCGATGACCCCAGCGTTACAAACTTACGCCATCGAATGATTAAAAACGCCATTGCTATCCTCATGTTAAGCCGGGGTATCCCGATGATTTACATGGGTGATGAAGTCGCACGCACCAAAAACGGCAACAATAACACCTACTGTCACGATGCCGATTGGAATTGGCTCGACTGGTCACTGCGTGACAAAAACAGCAATATATTCAACTTCTTTAAGCAGTGTATCGCGTTTCGTCATGCCCACCCCATCGTGCGTAGTAAAGATCATTTTTCGCATCAGGATGTGGTCGGCAGTGGCTATGCTGATATTACATGGCATGGTGTGCGTGCTTGGCACGCAGAATGGCAAGATCATATTTTGACACTGGGCTTCATGATGGATGGCGAGCACGCTAACGGCGGCGCTGGCATGGATGACATGATCTATGTGGGCATGAATATGCACTGGGAAGACC
>DAOTTT010000150.1:0-2676 GCA_034437635.1 Anaerolineae bacterium
CTCCGCACTGAAATGAAATGCACCTGAGATAACGTACAGCTTGACGCTATTATGACACCGAACGTACAATCAAAAGGAAATCACATGCCGCACAAGAGCATCACAGCGTGAATATTTTCATCTTTTTCTATAATCGTTTCAGAGAATTAATTACAGTGTTAAAGCAAAAGCTGGAGATCGCCTACTGATGCGAATCTTGTTCATTACGCATTACTTCGCGCCGGATAGCGGTGCAGCCGCTAATCGACTCACAAGGTTGGCCTATGCACTACGAGCACGCGGCCATCAAGTTACCGTGCTGACCACCATCCCGCATTATCCGCGTGGCGTGATCCCACAAGGCTATAAACGACGCTTTACTGTCGTGGAAGATCGCGACGGCCTGCGCGTGATACAAGTCTGGTTATGGGTCACACGTAGCCCTAAGATTATATGGCGATTGTTGAGCCAAATCTCATTTATGCTCACTTGTATTTTGCGTGGGCTGTTTGTTCAGCGCCCGGATGTCATCTTAATCGAGAATCAGCCGATCTTCACAGGGTTTGCCGGGTGGGTCATCAGCAAGATAAAGCGGCGACGTTATGTGCTAAATGTGTCCGACCATTGGCCGGAATATTTAGTAATCGCTGGGGTCGTTAAAGAAACGAGCATAGTGTATCGTCTGTTTAAGGCTTTGACTAATCGCACTCAGATTGACGCAACAATTATAACAGCCATGTCTAAAGAATATTTAGAGGGTATACAAGCACGCTTAAATGACAAACTCAAGGATGGGCGCATCATTTACAACGCTGTTGACCTAGAAAAATTCCATCCAACGCTAAATGGTGATGATTTCCGCATGCAACATCAACTAGAGAGACGATGGCTTATCACATTCTTGGGGGTACTCGGCTCTCACATCGACCTCGACACGATGCTTACGACAGCGGCACATTTTAAGGATCAGCCTGATATACAATTCTTGTTCGTGGGCACAGGTGCACAAAAAAACAAGCTCACAGAGGCACTTCGTCAACCGGATTTTGCACATTGTCGTCATATCGAATGGTTAGACGCAGACGATATTCCAGCGTTTTGGGCTGTATCGGACATTCACTTTTGGGCGTTACAGGATAACGAATTGGATAAACGCCGCTTCCAGGCGAAATTATATGAAGCATTAGCTACTGGCACCCCTACGGTGATCGCTACCGAAGGCATCATGCACGATTTACTCCATGCTGAAAACATGGGTATTACAGTGCCATTTGGTGATAGTAATAGCATGATCCAAGCCATTGAGCACTTGACCCAAGATGCGGACTATTTCACCCAGATCCGTACAAATGCCCGCCGCTATGCAGAAGCTCACTTTGCCTTGGCGGATAATATCAACGCTTACGAACGCGCTTTGATAGACGCATACGAAAAAGAGGACTAATGGAGATTTTTAGACACCTCACCTCACCGGATGGTACCCTTCTATATAAACGGAATGACCCCAACGACGTGCGCTTAGGCGAAACCGTGCGCACAGACCCGGCAGCATTGGATAAAGCCGATATTGTGTTGATCGGTTGCCCACAGGATGAGGGTGTACGCCGGAATAAAGGCCGTCCTGGTGCTGCTGCCGCCCCGGATGCCATCCGACAATACCTATATAAACTCGTCGCTCAACCACATGTCACCCTATTCGATGCCGGTAATACCATCATCCAAGCGACACTAGAAGACACCCATACCATACATACGCAGGTCGTCAATCAATTGTTAGACGCAGGCAAGCGTGTAATCTCTCTTGGCGGCGGGAATGATCTCTCTTATGCGGATTGTCTCGCGTTGACACAGGCTTACGACACCGTTCTTGCGTTTAATGTCGATGCCCATTTTGATGTCCGGGCCGACACTCCACGCAACAGTGGCACACCCTATCGTCAATTACTAGACGGCAACCACGTTAATCCACAAAACTTTTACGAAATCGGTAGTTTGCCAGCGGTCAACGCGCCAACCTATCGCCAATATTTGGACAACATCGGCGCAAACATCATTGACCGCTTCGCCGTACAACAAAATGGCATACAAAATACATTTGACACCATCCTGAGCCACGCCAACGCCGATGCGATCTTCTGGGGGCTTGATATGGATGTTGTGCGTGTGGCTGATGCGCCCGGCGTAAGTGCGCCTAATCCGCTTGGTTTAAGCGCACTAGATTTTTGTCAGATTGCCACCATCGCCGGGCAAGATTACCGTAGTCGTGTCTTTGAGATCACAGAGGTCAACCCGACCGTTGATATTGACGGGCGAACCTGTAGACTGGCAGCTATGGCAATTTACACTTATTTAGATCAAGTTATCGCCACATAAAACTTAGTGAGGTTTTTTGATGACACGCTCAATTAAAGCGCCTACCGGGACGCAACTCACCTGCAAAAATTGGCAGATTGAAGCGGCTTACCGGATGATCCAAAATAACTTAGACCCACAAGTCGCCTTTGACCCGGATAATTTGATCGTTTATGGTGGCCGGGGACGCGCTGCCCGCAATTGGGCAGCTTTCGACGCGATTTTAGCTGCATTGGAAAAGCTCGAACCTGACGAGACGCTCTTGGTGCAATCGGGTAAACCCGTAGCCGTCTTCCGTACGCATACCGATGCGCCGCGTGTGCTCATCGCGAATTCCAACATTGT
>DAOTTT010000151.1:0-1632 GCA_034437635.1 Anaerolineae bacterium
GTGTGAGCCGCCCGCGCATACTGCCGATGAACGACTCCGCCGAAGCCGTGTTAATCGCCCCATCCACGTAGACCGCCGGACTTTCCGCGAGGCGTTGCGCCCGCCCCGGCCAGATGACCGATGCTAACCCGGCGCGGATGCGCTCGACATAGGCCGGGTCACCATGCTTAAGCGCCGAGGTCAACCGCGCATGGACGTTGCCCGCCGCCCATACCGCCAACGACGCATTCGCAATCGCATAACGCCCCAAAAGCGGCAGATCCACCACGCCATAACGCCCAAAATCGACGCGCTGGCCGTCCGGTAGATCCGCGATGTGCTGACCATGATCGAACGGCAACAACCAAAAGAAGGTCGCGTCTTGCTCGTCGGCTTCTGCTTGCAGGATGTCCAGCACGGATTTTTGCTGCGGCAAACTATAGGCAAAGCTCATCGGCTTGATGATACCGGCCTTGTGCCACGCGATACGCTCCACCGTTGGCCCTAAGTAGCGCGTATGCTCTAGCAGAATGGGCGTGAACAACGACAGCTTGTTATCCACCAGCGCGTTATCGTCAAAGCGGCCACCGCGCCCTACTTCAATCATTGCCGCCGTGACATCGTTTTCGTCAAACCACCGCAGCGCCACCGCGAGAAAAATCCCCTGTGGGCTGAGATACTCCCCCGGCTTAAGCCCGGCGATCACCGCATCCACCGCCGGTTTAATGGCGTTAATCAAGCGCACCAGGTCATCTTCGCTCATCATGCGGCCATCAATACGAAAGCGTTGGCGGTAAGTGGTCAAATGGGGGCTAGTGACCATCCCCACGCGATGCCCTAACGATTGCAATAGCTTCGCCGTGATGGTCGTCACGCTGCCCTTGCCCTTGCTCCCGGTGACGACGGTATACTCCCGCTTTTTAGCCGGAAGCCCAAGCCGCTTTAAAAGCGCCTTTGTAGAAGCGGGGTTGCGCGTGTTTTCATCCAGGCCGCGCCCGCGCCAGTTGCTCCGCGCGAGCGATTCAAACACATAGGTAATCGCGTTAGTCTCGTTGTTGAACATCGCGTCCGAACTCACACTTTCAAGCTCAACGTATAGTCGGTTATTGTATCTGCCGTGCTTTACGATTTGGCCTATATTCTATGACAAAAAACAGTATTGCCACGACCCAAAACCCAAAGCCCATAAAAGCGACAGCCTCCAACAAACCATGACGCTCACCTTCAACCAGACGTGAGCGCGATGGTTCTGCCGGTACAAAACGCAAGGCAATCGGTTCACCTTGCATTGCCTCATCATAAACCGAACGTGTAACTCGTGCTTCACGTTCGTAGTAATTATCACGCAGATCGTAAAAGCCATACGTGACATAGTAACGATCCTCAAAATACCCATCGGTTGGGTAGTTTTCGCGGATGACCTTACTTAACACTTCGCCATCGGTGATCATAGTCGCATCTGCGATGAGTTGCTGTTCATCTTGCCAAAGATAGAATGCAACAGCAAACACAAGAAGACCTAAACCAAAGAATAGCTTAGTCATAAAATAGGGTTGCATATCAACCTAAAATCATCATTTTATAAGGCGCATGGATGCCCCTGCTCATAAACGAATTTCAGCTCTGATTTGCTTACTGCCCCGGTTTTGAACC
>DAOTTT010000152.1:0-3510 GCA_034437635.1 Anaerolineae bacterium
TGATCGCACATTACCTTACATTGATTTTGGTCGCTTAATGCGGGAAAACACTGAGGTCGTGTTGGCGATGGATGCCGCACAGTTGATCGCAGCCATTCTCGAACCGGCCCAAAAGGTCGGTTTAACGATTGACCCGGCGGTTGCAACAGCGATCACAGCGGAGATTGCCAATCAACCGGGGGCGTTACCGCTCTTACAGTTTGCCATGTCGGAATTATTCGACCAACGCGAAGACAGCACCATCTCGATGCAATCTTTTAATGCCGTTGGTGGGGTTTTGGGGGCGTTAGCGGGTCGTGCGGATGCGCTCTACAGTGAACTAGACTCGAAGATGCAAGACTTGGTTCGTGTGATTTTCTTGCAACTTGTGACGATTGATGAGAATGCGCAACCCACACGGCGCAAAGCCTTATGGAGCGAACTCACCGCATTTAACGATAAACAAGCGATTATGGATCTCATCGACCAGTTTAACATGGCGCGATTACTCACTTTTGACCGAGATCCTGTGAGTCGCACCCCCACCGTACAATTAGCGCACGAGGCGCTTATTAGCCGCTGGGAGCGTTTTAAAGGCTGGATTGATGCTAACCTAGAAGACTTACGTTTACAGCGTTTGTTGCGCTCCACTGTGTTGGAGTGGCAACAGGCACAACGCGATCCAAGTTATTTAGCGCGTGGGGCACGTTTGCTGCAATTCGAAACTTTGATGGGGCGCAACGATATCGCGCTCTCTGATGATGAGCAGCGTTATATCCAAGCAAGCATCCAAGCACGGCAACGGGTAATCCAGCAACGGCAATTATTCATCACGGCGTTAGTTATCATCTCGATCATTGCGATGGGGGCCGCGTTATTTGCTTTTGATCGAGAGCAACAGGCGATCACGCAGCGTGATCGTGCCGACCAAGAGAGCCAAGTTGCTCGCTCGCGTGAATTGGCGATTCAATCGCTGGTTGGGGTCGAAGCCATAGACCTACGGCTATTACTGGCCTTGCAAGCTGTTGATGAAGCCAATACTTATGAAGCGCGTAACAGTCTGCTGACGGCTTTGCAGGATCAACCTTATCTGATGACGTTATTACACGGTCATCAAAACACTGTACGCACAGTGGATACCAGTGCTGACGGTCGTCTTATTGCAACGGGGGGGCGCGATGGGCAGATCATCATATGGTCACGGGAAGATTACACCCAAGTTGGTGAGCCACTTATCGGCCATGATGATTGGGTAAATAGCGTAGATTTTCACCCTGAGCAAGGGCTTTTAGTCTCCGGTGATAATAGCGGTCAAGCGATTATCTGGCAAGATAACGCGCCCATAATTCAGGACATATTTACGGATATTATCCGTGATGTGCAGTTTAGCCCAGACGGTGAGCGTATCGCTGTAGGGCTTGATAATGGGGAGTTGATATTATGGGATTGGGCGAATGAGACGCAAACGGTCATTCCTGCGCATGATAACGCTATTTTTGCCGTTGCCTTTCACCCTCAAGACGATCTGATTGTTACAGGCGGCGCAGATAATAGCGTGCGTGTTTGGAATATAGCCGATGAGTCTATGGTCGTGCAATATGACGGGCACAGCAATTGGATTTTATCGTTAGCATATAGCGACAATGGCGAGCAGATCATCTCCGGCGGGGCGGATAATGTAGCTTATGTGTGGCGCGATGATGCAGAAGAACCGGCTTTCACCATATCGCATGATAATTGGGTACGTAGCGTCAGCTTTGAGGGCACAATAGCGATTACAGCAGATACGAATGGGCGTATTCAACTCGGTGACCTGCCCACAGGCCAGGGGCAGTCTCTTTCTGTGCAATATCCGATCTGGCAAGTGCATCATGTGGACGATGAACTTATTGTTGTTGGTGAGCAACCTGCAATTGCTATATTAAATCGCACGCCAAACGCGCAACTCCGCGTCAACACGCAATCTGTTGATCTGCCTGTGTTGAGCTTAGCGATCAATCCTGATGGGCAGCGCATCGCAACGGCACACGGCGACCCCACTGGGCGCTCCATGAACAGTTATGTCACTATTTGGGATGCCATGCAAAGTGTGTATCAGCTAGAGGCACATAGCGGCCCTGTGTTGGACTTAGACTTTAACCGTGCAGGTGATTTGCTGGCGACTGTGGGCACTGATGGGCAGGTCTTGGTGTGGGATGCTGATATCGGGGAGCAGGTTACGGCGTTTACACATCAAAATGTGGTAAGAGCGCTTCGCTTTACACCGGACGGCCAACAGATTATCTCGGCTGATGATGATGGCGTTATTAACGTGTGGGATCTAGCAGGGCAGACCCTAGCACAATCCTTTAGTGCACCGGATGGTATTATGCGTTTGGCTGTCAGTTCGGACGGTCAAATATTGGCCGCAGCTTTACGCAACAACACGATTATGGTATGGGATAATTGGCAGGTTCGTCATGTGTTGGAAGGCCATGCTAACGTGGTAACGGCTTTGGCATTTTCCTCTGATTCTACACAGCTTGTTTCAGGTGCGCGGGATGACCAAGTGCGTCTATGGGATATACAAACAGGTGAACTTATCGGCAGCCCATTGACCGATCATCGTGATTTTATTCTCAGTGTGGCGATGAGCCATGATGGACAATACATCGCATCCAGTGATGAAGACGGCGTGGTTATTCTGTGGGACGCACAGACACAACAAGCCATTGGTCGGCCTATACAAGTCGATGACGATTGGGTGAACAGTGTCGCTTTTAGCCTGGATGACGTATTTTTATACACCGGCGGCACAGCGTTAATCCAGTGGCATACCAGTCTCGCTCATTGGCTCGACCAAGCCTGTTTTACAGCTAATCGCCTGTTTACGGAAGGTGAAGTAGAAACCTTTGCCTTGCGTGATGAAGCATCAATTTGCACAGGGCGTTGATGGGGCAGTTCGATTGAACCTTGCCCTCACCCTAAATCCCGCGCCATGAATGGCGATCCCGATCGCCGCTTCGCAGCTAGGAGAGGGACTTTTCTCCCCTTCTCTCAGCGCAAGCGTTCGGGAGAAGGGGGCGGAGGATGAGGGCTAAAAAGTGATTCCACCACAAACGTCAGAACGAGTAATTTTTTAGAGTAACAACTGCTCAACTTATGTTCCACAGTTGATGCGCGAGGCATAGGCGTGGACAACAACCCCTAAGATCAAAAAGAGAAACTGCCATGTCTCATGCTGATGTCTTCCTCAATTCCACTGCTAAGGTAACTACTCAGGTAAAGCCTATATCCCGCATCGGCTCAAAGCCGATGGCTACATTAAAAGCTAGGAAGCCCGTAAACGGGCTAGTACACGTCAGCGGAAGTACAGCTACAGTATGGGAAATCAGAATAATCCAAGGAAGAGGCTTGACAGCTTACTCACCACTCCTAAAACTAGTGGGTCGTTTGTCATTGACATAGGGATAAAGTTTTGAGGCGAGAAATGCCTTTTGCAGCGAGTTTAGGTCGTAGTTCCTCACTTGGTTATCCCGATTTGACTGCCAA